>CAZQWP010000125.1:0-5179 GCA_964597005.1 uncultured Methanosarcinales archaeon
CCCCGTATCCCCACTGTGACATGCGACACTATTTTAGACGTAGTGTGGTGTGAAGCTCACATGGAATGTGGCGAACCTAGTACCTTAATCCAGCCAGCTGCCAGGGAAAGATGTTATGGGTGAACGTAAGTGAATCGTTGGTTGGTAAATCCATAAAGGCGTCGTTACGACAGACAAGCGAAATAAGGTGATATGCTTGGGTCAAAAGGCAAGGAATATGGATATGGTAACCAGAACAGTGCCACATCGAACGAACATTGCATTCTCGGCGTAAATACAGCACCTGAAGCATCAATATCTATCCATCATACTGAAACCGGTAAGCCTGATATGCTCCAAACTACTTTGTAGATTGTAGGGGTCTGACCCAATGCATAGCAGGTAAAGGATTTGACATCAAGTAAAGGCTCGGGTGTAATGCCTGTAGATAAGCACTATTATATCGACACGAAAGGGTGCTGACTTGTCAAATGTGTGTCAAAGCAAAGGAATAAGATTTCGGTGTATGTAAAAGAGCCAAAGACACTTCGGATATGTTGTGCAAGACAATGATTTTTCAACATACATTCCTTTAAATTGAATTGTAGTCAAGAACATAATATTTGACACTAATATCTCAACACCTTGCTTTTCAGATAATTTTAATTTAACCACAGAGAACACATAGAAACACAGAGCTTGTATCTAATTTTACTCTCTATATTTTCTATAATATCTGTGGTTTATTAGTTATCACTGATTGGAAATAACATGCTATTAGTCAATATTGTTTTATTTTTAACTACAATAGACTTGTATTTTAGAATAGACGTAATTCATCCACCGTAAGATTTACCTAATAGCCCACCATCCAAATCCAAATCATGTCTTTGAGCAGTATTCTAATAAAAGGTGCAAAAGAGCATAACCTGAAAAATATTGATCTTACACTCCCACGTGACAAACTTATAGTCATAACAGGACTTAGCGGTTCTGGAAAATCCACACTCGCTTTTGATACAATTTATGCAGAGGGGCAGAGGAGATACGTAGAATCACTCTCAGCCTATGCACGCCAGTTTCTGGGACTGATGGAAAAACCTGATGTTGAGTACATTGAGGGCCTGTCCCCTGCAATTTCCATCGAGCAGAAAACAACCAGCAAAAATCCCCGATCCACCGTGGGAACGGTCACTGAGATCTATGACTACCTGCGGTTGCTTTATGCCAGAATAGGAATCCGCCACTGTCCGGATTGCGGCAGAAGAATTGAGCCTCAGAGCGTAGACCAGATCGTTGATAGTATAATGAGTATTCCAGAAGGTACAAAAGTCCACATACTTGCGCCCATCGTCCGCGAACGCAAAGGAGAATACCGAAAATTGATTGCAGACCTTGTGACTGAAGGATATGCACGCGTCCGCATCGATGGAAAGGTAATGGAACTTGAAAAAACTGAGAGTATTGAACTCGGACGATACCAGAAACATAACATCGAGGTTGTAGTAGACCGCCTTGCCATAAAAGCAGGAATTGAAGAGCGACTTTCGGATTCAGTTGAAACCGCACTTGAAAAGGGTGATGGGACAGTTATTGTTCACATCCTTGATGGTGAGGAACTTGTCTTCAGTGAAAAGCTTGCGTGCCCCGAGTGTGGCATTGGATTTGAAGAGCTAGAACCTGCGGCATTATCATTCAACAGCCCCCAGGGTGCATGTCCTGAGTGCCACGGGCTTGGAACAGCCATGGAATACGACCCGGAACTCATAGTTCCAGACCCGACATTTACCCTTCATGAAGGTGCAATTGAACCATGGGGTACAAAAGATGGATATTATATGCAATCGATGGAATCAATGGCACGCTATTATGGATTTTCCATGGATGTACCTTTTGAGGAACTTGACCCAAAGTTCAAGACGATAATCCTTTACGGCACTCATGAACGCATTCCCTTCACACATGTTGGCAAGAACGGAGGCATGTGGAAACACACCGGGCACTTTCACGGGGTGATTGCAAGCCTTTCCAGGATATATGACAGAACAGAATCTGAGAGCACAAAGGACCGATTGAAAAAGTATATAAGTACAAAACTATGCCCCGTATGCAAGGGCAACCGATTGAAACCTGCAAGTCTGGCGGTTACAGTCAACGATACTAATATATTCGAAGTTACGCAGTTGTCCGTGGAAAATACACTCCATTTCTTTGAAGAACTGGAATCAAAACTCAATTCCCGTGAAACTGCAATTGCCCACCTCATCCTGAAAGAGATTAAAGCCCGGCTTGGATTCCTGATCGATGTAGGACTTGATTACTTGACACTCAGCAGGTCGGCAGCCACACTATCAGGAGGTGAGGCGCAGCGCATCCGGCTTGCCACCCAGATCGGTTCGAGCCTTATGGGTGTCCTGTACATTCTTGATGAACCTACCATCGGCTTGCACCAGAGGGACAACCTGCGTCTTATCAATACACTCAAGCATCTCAGGGATATCGGCAATACTGTTATTGTTGTTGAGCATGACGAAGAGACGATACACAGTGCTGACCATGTGGTTGATATGGGACCAGGTGCCGGCATACATGGCGGTGAAATTGTGGCAGAGGGTAGTCCTGAACAAATCATGTCAAACAAGGACTCTCTTACAGGACAGTACCTGAATGGGAAACTGAAGATCAAGGTACCGGAGACCCGGCGCAAGAACAAAGGCATACTTACCCTTGAAGGTGCAGGTGCAAATAACCTGAAGAACATCGATGTGGACTTCCCGCTCGGGGTAATGGTATGTGTGACAGGCGTCTCGGGTTCGGGAAAGAGCACGCTGGTAAATGAAACCCTGAACAAAGTGCTTGCCCAGAAACTGAACCGTGCACGTGAGAGAGCTGGCAAATACAGGAAGATTACCGGACTTTCGAATGTGGATAAGGTGATCACCATCGACCAGTCGCCGATCGGCAGAACACCGCGTTCCAATCCTGCAACCTACACGAATCTATTCACACCTATACGGGAGCTTTTTGCACAGACACAACTTGCCCGTGGACGGGGATATAAGCCAGGGAGGTTCAGTTTCAACGTACGTGGCGGCAGGTGTGAAGCGTGTTCAGGTGATGGAATAATCCGCATTGAGATGAATTTCCTGCCTGATGTGTATGTGCCTTGTGAGGTCTGCCACGGAAAAAGATACAACCGCGAGACACTTGAAGTGACGTACAAGGACAGAACGATAGCAGATGTGCTTGATATGACCGTTGAGGAAGGATTGGAGTTTTTTGAGAACATCCCGAAGATTAAGAAAAAATTACAGACGGTCTATGATGTAGGACTTGGATATATCAAACTGGGGCAGTCCTCTACCACACTTTCGGGCGGCGAAGCCCAGCGTGTGAAACTTTCCACCGAACTCAGCCGTAAATCTACAGGTAAGACGGTGTATATACTGGACGAGCCCACAACGGGACTTCATTTCGATGATGTGAAGAAGCTGCTTAAAGTGCTCCAGCGGCTGGTGGATGCAGGTAATACTGTCATTGTCATCGAACACAATCTGGATGTCATCAAGACCGCAGACTGGATAATCGACCTTGGACCGGAAGGCGGCGATAACGGCGGCGAGGTCATTGCACAGGGCACACCAGAGAAAGTGGCACAAACCAAAGGCTCGTATACCGGAGAGTTCCTGCAGCACGTGCTGGGTTGAAGTGGATTGAAGTTATCCCTACCCAGATATTTTTTCATCTACTGCTTCTTCTGCAACTTTACCACCACAGCCTCTACCTGTTCCACCGCTGTCCCTATGTATTTATCAGGGTCGACCAGATTGGCAACATCTTCTTCATTCAAATATTTGACAACTTCGGGGTTAGCGAGCAGGACATCCTTCAGGTGCTTTCCAGTCTCGTGGGACACCATTGCGCTGCTTCTCACAAGTTCATGTGCTTCCTGACGGCCCACTCCGCGTTTGGCAAGTTCGATCATAACAGCTTCGCCCATGTTAAGCCCATGCAAGAGTTCGAGGTTTCTGCGGATGTTCACAGGATAGAACCTCAGGTTCTCGATTACAGTGATGGCGAGATTTATGATATGGTCTGTCAGAACGCAGGCTTCAGGGAACACTACCCTCTCGCAGGATGAATTGGTAAGGTCGCGTTCGTCCCAGAGGGTGTTGTTCATGAGTTCAGGCTCGACCATGGCACGCACGATCCTGGCGAGTCCGCATATCTGCTCTGACTTGATAGGATTACGTTTGTGGGGCATGGTGGACGAACCCACCTGTTTCTTGCCGAAGCTTTCCTCCACCTCTGCGATCTCGCTTCTCTGCAGGGTACGGAACTCCACCGCGATCTTGTCCAGGGTAGTTACGGTGTTTGCCATCCACATGACAAACTCGGCATGGCGGTCGCGCTGGATGATCTGGTTTGACACGTCAACTGCACCCAGCCCGAGATATTCCATTGTACGCTTTTGAATCTCGATGCCGTCTTTGCCAAATGCTGCCTGTGTGCCTACGGCACCGGTCATCTGACCAACAAGAACGCGGGGTTTGAGCTGCTCAAGTCGTTCGATATGGCGTGCGATCTCGGATGCCCAGATGGCGAACCTAAGTCCATAGGTTGTTGGAACACCGATCTGCCCGTGGGTGCGTCCCGCACATACGGTCCCCTTATGCTCGGATGCCTTGTCAAGAAGTGCATCCAGAAGACGCTCCATCTTTTTCCCAAGGATCACAATGGCATCCTTGAGCTGGAGACCTGTTGCGGTGTCCAGTATATCATTGGAGGTTGCACCGAAGTGCACCCACTTGGCAGCGTCCCCTTCACACTGCTCGGAAATAGCGAGCACCACAGCCATCATGTCATGGTTTATCTCGTCCTCGATCTCCTTCATCCGCTCAAGCTTAACAGACCCGATGCCCTTTGAAATGTTCTCTGCCGCTTCTTTTGGGATCATCCCGATGTCGGCTTCTGCCTTTGCAAGAGCTGCTTCGGTCTCCATGAGCTTTTCAAGGCGGTTCGCTTCGCTCCATACGTATTTCATTTCGTCTGTACCGTAACGGTATTCTATTGGGTGGATTGCCATGATTTATGAGTCTCCATGATTGCGTTTGAGTGACATACCGCCGTCTACAAGACAGCGGTCTCCTGCTTCACTGACGTTCCAACGAACATCTCCACAGGCGTTAATTCGAGCATG
>CAZQWP010000126.1:0-5159 GCA_964597005.1 uncultured Methanosarcinales archaeon
ATTACGCTAAGAATCAATGTTAGGATTGTTTTTTAAGACGTTTGGATGGTGATATCGATATGAAGAAAGATGGTGGAATAATTACGCAAAATAAGCGAAATAATATTAGGATACTACACGACCATTTATACCATATATTAAGATATGTATAGATTAAAATTAAAGGAGGGGTGTATGAGATATTCAACGAAAAATGAACTTATATACCATGATGTTAAGTTTTAGACTGGCGTTCATATCCGTTGTAATCATGAAGAGATGTACAAATGCCAGTGCAGGAATTCAAATACCGGTTTACTAAACCGGCTATTAAAGGTGAAGATGAATGAATAAAACACCCGTTGTACTAACGATCGCCGGTTCGGATTCAGGTGGGGGGGCTGGTGTTGAAGCAGATATCAAGACTTTTGCAGCGCTAGGTGTCCACGGTACCTGCGCTATCACGTCGGTGACATCCCAAAACACCACAGGAGTTCTCAGCAGCTATGACCTTCCGCCTGATGTGATCGCAGACCAGATCGATGCTGTGTGCATAGATGTGGATATCGAATACGCGAAAACCGGTATGCTTGCATCTCCGGATATTGTGTTGGCAGTTGCAGAACGCATGAAAAAGCACGCCCTTTCGCCTGTTGTAGACCCGGTTATGGCAGCCGAAGCCGGAGGAGAACTCCTGACAAAGGATGCTCTGTCGGCAATTGCAGATGAACTTCTGCCGTTAAGTAAGGTTGTAACCCCGAATATTCATGAGGCAACTGCACTGTCCGGTATTTCCATAAAGAACCGTAACGATGTTAGGAATGCCGCAACAATCATTGGTGAGATGGGGGTGCATGCCGTTATTATCACAGGTGGACATTTCGATGCATCTGATCTTGTTTACGAAACTGCGAACGAAACGTTCACACTAATTTCCGGTGAGTTTATAAAAGGTGGGACGCACGGTTCCGGATGCACCTATTCAGCGGCACTTGCGGCATACCTTGCACAGGGCTTTACAATGGTGGATGCGGCAAGGCAGGCAAAGAGATTTGTGGAACATGCGATCGAGGGTAGTGTACCGATTGGGAGAGGCGTACCGCCAGTGAACCAGTTGTCACACATTCGAAGGAATGCGGCATGTTACCATGTACTTCAGGATATGGAAATGGCAGTGGGAATGATCAAAAACTGCACATCATTTCCACATCTCATACCCGAAGTCGGGTGCAACATTGCAATGGCAATACCACAGGCAGATAATGTCGCAGACGTTGCGGCAGTAGCCGGCAGGATAGTAAAGCTTAAGGATAAAACTGCTGTTGTAGGCTGTGTTGAGTTTGGGGCAAGCAGCCATGTTGCGAGGATTATCCTTGCAGCCATGGAATCTAATGCAGGTGTTCGTGCTGCGGTCAATGTCAAGTATTCAAAGAAAATGCTTTGGATAATCGGAGAAATGGATTTGAGCATCTCGTCCTTTGACCGTGCGGAAGAACCGGCCCAGACCAACACCATGGACTGGGGTGTCACACATGCCATAAAGATATACGGCAGTGTCCCGGATGTGATCTATGATGAAGGTGGTGTCGGAAAAGAACCCATGGTCAGGATCCTTGGAAAAAGTGCCACGGATGTTGCAGGGATTGTAGTGGATATTGCAAATCAGTTCACCTCTGGTTAGGCCTACTCAGTAACAGAATTTATTCGATAAATTAACAAAACGGATATATAATATCAAAATAAGTACATTGAAGTATTGATTAGTTACATTAATGATCAAAAAAATGCCCCGTGTTTTTCGGGTGGGGCATGTAAAATTACACTTCGTGTACAACAAAAAAGAGGTATAGCTATGGATTCAACGAAGATAATACTTGATGAAAATGAGTTACCAAAACAATGGTATAATATACTGGCAGATTTTCCTACTCCACTGGCACCGCCGCTAAATCCTGCAACCCAGGAACCCATCAAACCCGAAGAACTGGCACCCCTGTTTCCGCAGGCTCTGATCAAGCAGGAGATGAGCAGTGAAAGGTACATAAAAATCCCGGAAGAGATCCGTGATGTCTATAGATTATGGAGACCTTCTCCACTGTACCGGGCACATCGACTTGAAAAAGTTCTTGGCACTCCTGCAAAAATATACTACAAATATGAAGGTGTAAGCCCACCAGGCAGTCATAAACCAAATACTTCTATCGCACAGGCCTACTATAACATGAAAGAAGGGGTCGAAAGAATTACCACTGAGACGGGTGCCGGTCAGTGGGGAAGTGCGCTATCTCTTGCATGTAACTACTTCGATATTGAATGCAAAGTCTATATGGTGCGTTCGAGCTTTGAACAAAAACCCTATCGAAAATCACTTATCAATCTCTGGGGTGCAACAGTCGTACCTTCGCCAAGTCCGGATACCCAGTTCGGGCGTAAGATCCTCGAAGAAATGCCGAATACCTCAGGAAGCCTTGGGATTGCCATAAGCGAGGCTGTGGAAGATGCCGCATTGAACGATAATACGAAATATGCACTTGGTAGTGTCTTAAACCATGTGATGCTACACCAGACGATCATCGGCCTGGAAGCACAGAAACAACTGGCACAGGTTGAGGAATATCCTGATATCGTTATCGGATGCTGCGGCGGCGGAAGCAACCTTGCAGGAATCAGCCTTCCTTACATAAAAGATAAAATGGAAAGAAAACACAACCCTTCAGTTATCGCAGTTGAACCTTCTGCCTGTCCTTCCCTTACAAAAGGCAAATATGAATACGATTTCGGGGATATGGCAGAGATGACACCGCTTCTTAAGATGTACACACTCGGACACAATTTCATACCTCCGGCCATCCATGCAGGTGGGCTCAGGTATCATGGCAGCTCACCGATAATCAGCAGGCTGCTTGGTGATAAGCTGATCGATGCCGTTTCATACCACCAGGTGGAAGTATTCGATGCCGGAGTGACCTTTGCACGAAGCGAAGGAATCATACCAGCACCTGAATCATCACATGCGATTAAATGCACAGTTGATGAAGCACTCAAGTGCAAGCAATCCGGAGAAGAAAAGACGATCCTCTTTAACCTGAGCGGTCATGGACACTTCGATATGACATCTTATGACAAGTATTTCAACAAAGAAATCGGTAACGAATAATAGAATCAAAAATCTTTAGTATTTAGCCGGTTTCGTGTTGCCTGCAGACTATCTGCAGGCATACGAATCATGCATCTTTTTACAGGAATTTATCGGTGTAATTGATGTAGGCCCGGATATACTCCGCATGCGGCCATATCAGAGGTATTGTTACATATGCCAGCCCATCTTTCCATTTTGGATGGTTCCTTGTATTTTCTATCATTGTTAGTTTGCTGTCCCTGAGTATCTTAGCATTGGAATAGTCCTCCAGCCACATCTCAAAGCGCTCAATTGTTGAAATGTGTTCTGGTAACTGGTAATTGTGTGCCATTTCCACAACCCAGCCAAGATACATTTCTGCCATGTCCTGATTGTCATTTGCAGTATAATGGTTTGCAAGCTGGCATGTGAAATGGCACCAAGGGCCGTACCCTCCATTGTTCCGGTCCCACATTTCAGGATAGCGGTTAAGTCCTCCAATCTCCTTGTCCCATAAGTGATCATGGATCCGCTTAACAGTTGATATGTTTTTGATGTCACTTTCATCAATCAGTTCAAAATATGCGGGTGAATATTCCACAGCGTCAACATCTATGACGCTAGACGCAAAGGCATCATAGCCGATCGGGTTACTGCTTTTTTCCTTTACACGGATACATTTGATAAAAGATCGCCTTCTTGGGCTGTACATGCGTGTCAAAATCGCCTCTTTTATCTTTTCTGCTTCCACCTGCCACTCTGATACATCCTTACCAAGTGCCTCACCCATCTTCACTGCAGCAAAAATTCCGGCACAGCACGCACAATTTGCATATATCTCAAACCCGTGCTCGTATGCAGGATATTCATGGATACTGTTTATGGTATGGACAAGGTTGACCTCTTCGTTTTTATTTCGCAGGATGAAATCAACCGCCTTTACTATTGTCTCCCAGTGTTCGCATACGAACTCTTTGTCTGCCATCTCTTTAAAAAATGCACCGCCAGTTGCCTTGAAATACTTACCAAGCGCAAAAAGGACCAGACCATTCCCGTCGATCTGAAGGTCTTTGTAACTGGCATCATTTCCATCGACATCATATCGCTGGGAAAACTCACCCGATGGTTTTTGTGCCTTAAGTATAAAATTCAGTGCTTTTTTGGCTTCCTCCATCAGCCCGCCGGCAACTGCACCTAGAATATCTACCCCATGATCCCTTGGATAAATGAAAGGATAACGTGTGCCAGGGGGACTTGCATAGAAACCACCGTTTTCGTGCTGGTTTTCTTTTAATATTTTAAGACTGTTTTCGTACAGCTTAAGCGCTTCGACCTGATTCAAGATATTCACTCCGTGTCTGGATACACAATTTTAAAGACGCAGATCGATTTTTCAAGGATCTTGTCTACATCATCTTTTACCATGCCTGCTTTTTCTATTGCCTTTTCGTTATATGCAGTGATCTCCGTCAGCGGGGATTTGCATCCGAGGTGCAAGATCTCCGCACCTGCCATTCTGGCTCTCTTTGCCCTAAAACTGTGATGAAGTACGCAAAATATGTTAGCTATTGCAGGATACTGCCAGCAGTTCTTTGAAATCTCTCTTCTTTCATTTGCGCATCTAATAATATCCATAAATTCGGATGGTCGCTCACCATACATCTCAACAAACTCAACCACCTGGTTTGCAAATGGGCAGAGTGGCAGGTAATTAATACTGTTCTCCCGTGCACCTTCAAATCCCGGACCCTCACCTTCCCCTAATTTCTCACCAATCGACTGCATCCACTGGTATGTCTTTTCAGGACCAACCATGTCTACAAGTTCTACAATTCCAACCAAAAACGCTTTTGGCAATATCCTTCCAAGTCGTATCATTTTGCTCCCTCTTAGTTATCGTATATATTTTATTGTCACCTATTTTCCGGATGATGTTGGATCAAGCAATATGCGAACTAGATAACATTGTTTGAACTACTCCACGCTTACGCATGGAGATTCTTACAAGTAACTACAAGTTGTAGCCCTGTTTGTAAATTATCGAAAAATTCCCGATAGCCTG
>CAZQWP010000127.1:0-5153 GCA_964597005.1 uncultured Methanosarcinales archaeon
TGAACCACAGGAATTGAAAAGGGGACAAAACAATGAGAACAAAATCACGACGATCAGGATCACATGTATCCGTATTGTTTATATCGATACTGCTTGTTGCATCAATTCTACTGTCGGGATGTGTCGGTCCTGATGGTGCCAATGAAACCATGCCTGAGGGAGCCACCACAGGCGTGGTGATCCCATGCTCAGGCGAGCAATCTGTAAAGGGCGACGAATACCTTATACTTGCACCGAAGATGCTATTCTCAGGCGGCGAGAGTTCCGTGACAATGGCTGCATTCGCAAACGACCAGCCTGTCACGCGGTGCATACAATATAAACTCACAGACGAGAATAACAACGAAATACCACTCCTTCAAGCTTCCACCGGCGAATCAGGGCATTCTGTGGCATCCTTTGTAGTACCTGATGTCGTAGAGGGAAGATATGTACTCAGTGCGGAACCTGTGGGTTCTGACACCGAGTTCAAGACCGTGGTAGAGGTTGTGAAGGGCAATCCAATATTCATCGAGACAGACAAACCCATCTACAAACCCGGACAGACCATACACGGGCGCATGCTTATCCTGAACAACAACCTTGTGCCTGTGGAACAGGACCTCACAGTTGAGATATCGGATGCAAAAGGCATCAAGGTTTTCAAGGAGAAACTTGTATCCAACGAATACGGCGTTGCATCCTTCGACCTGCCGCTGGCATCCGAATTGAACCTTGGAACATGGAAGATTAAGGCAACATCAGGCTCATCCTCTTCTGTTGTGGATATAAGGGTCGAGAAGTACGTCCTTCCAAAGTTCAACGTGGATGTCACAACACCAAAGAACTGGTTCCTTGTCTCTGACGATATAACCGGCACGGCATCTGCAAGCTACTTCTTCGGGAAAGATGTCGAAGGTGAAGTTACCATCGAAGCTTCACGATATGTAGGGAAATGGGAAGAATATGCAACATTCATTTCATCCCTTGAGGACGGTTCCGTGGAATTCAAGCTTCCGCCTGTTGGATACGCAGCCGGTACATACGGCGCAGGCGGTCAGGGCAGCTTCATGCTCAACATCACGGTCACAGATACAGGAGACCACAGCGAAAAATCCACAAAACTACTGACAATTTCCAAATCACCGATTATCCTGCAACTTATTCCCGAATCCAGTGTCATAAAACCGGGAATGCCGCTTCAAGTGCTTGTTGTTACAAAAGACCCTGACGGAAACCCTGTGGATACCACAGTGGAAATGACAACCGATTTCAGGGACGAGAACTACCGTGACACAAAGAATGACAGGACCGTGGATACAAAGAACGGAGCAGCCCTTGTATCCCTTGATGTACCGGATGATGCCACGAGCCTGTATATCCATGCGGTTACAGAGGACGAGGATTCACAGGCTGATGCGTCCCTTAATGCTGCTTATTCCCCCAGTGCCAGTTTCATCCATGTTAGCCAGACCAGCGATGGTGTGCCTGAAGTGGGCGGAACCATATCGTTCACGGTATATTCCACAAATCCGGGCACTGTGTTCTATGATGTTGTTGCGAACGGCAGAACGGTCTATTCCGCAACAAGCAACAATCGTGATATCACCATCCCTGTGACACTCCAGATGAGCCCGCAGGCAAAGATCGTTGCATATATGATCAATCCAAACAGCGAGGTATCGGCAGATGCCCTGCCTTTCGATGTCCAGTTCACTACCCAGATAGACCTTGATGCTGATTTTAACAAAGAGGAAGTTACACCCGGCGATGATGTGTCCATTGACTTCGATGCAGGAAGCCAGTCAATGATCGGTTTTTCCATTGTTGATGAATCCGTGTATGCGTTGAGTGAAGGGAGGCTCAACCTGAAACAGGTATTCGATGAACTGGAACGCCGTTTCATGGAACCGCAGGCTGAAGCACACCCTACTTCTTCATGGTACCGCCCGGGTGCATATGATGTCATGGACAGTGCCGGAATGACGGTGCTTGCATCTCCGGGTATCAGTGTTCCCCAGGCTGAAGTTGAGGTGTGGAAGGGAGATGGGGTCTTTGTCGAAATGGCAATGGAGGCAGCGGAAGACGGCATGGCACCTCCGCGTGCACAACCGGTGGTGCAAAATGATGTAGCTGAGAATGAGGCTCTGGCAGGAGCAGGGGAAGAGCCGCTTGCAGAAGTGCAGCGAGTGCGCCAGTTCTTCCCTGAGACATGGGTATGGATGCCGGACCTTTTGACAGATGAGTACGGGCGTGCCCACCTTGACCTTACGGCACCTGACAGCATCACCACTTGGCGGATGCATGCAGTATCATCAGGTCCTTCTGGCATCGGGATATCGGAAGCAGACCTAAAGGTGTTCCAGGAGTTCTTCCTTGACCCGGACCTTCCATATGCAGTGACCCGGGGAGAGGAGTTCCCTGTCACGGTACAGGTCTACAACTATCTCGATACGCCACAGAATGTGCGCCTTACACTGTCCGGAGCAGACTGGTTCGAACTGGTTGGTGACAGCCGGCAGGAAGTTTCTGTGAACGCTAACAGTGTGAGCTATGTTAGCTTCACCATCAGACCAACAGAGATTGGGATCAAGACCGTGGAGATCACTGCACAGACGCCCACG
Source organism: uncultured Methanosarcinales archaeon (assembly GCA_964597005.1). Taxonomy (GTDB): domain Archaea; phylum Halobacteriota; class Methanosarcinia; order Methanosarcinales; family Methanosarcinaceae; genus JAFGQV01. The sequence goes on from CAZQWP010000127.1 coordinate 2,604, forward strand.
AAGGCTGATGCCGTAAAGAAGGATATCATCGTGGAAGCCGAAGGAACTGAACGGGAGATCGTGGATAACGGCATCCTGAAGGCCGGAACAGTCGAGCTGGACCCCGGGCTTCCGGCTGGTATCGTAGATGATTCCGGGAAGGTGCTGGTGAGCTTCACACCGAGCATCGTGGCACAGACCATAAGCGGTGTGGACAATCTTCTTGCCATGCCCTACGGATGCGGTGAGCAGAACATGATGCACTTCACACCTGATGTGGAGATACTGCGCTATCTTAAGGCAATCGGTCAGGACAATCCGGAGATACGGGCAAAGGCTGAGATGTTCATAATTACGGGATACCAGCGTGAACTTACATTCCGCCACAACGATGGCTCTTTCTCTGCCTTCGGGGAAAGTGACCCTGAAGGCAGCCTCTGGCTTACCTCCTTCGTGCTTTCTTCCTTCAGCAGTGCCCGTGATGTTACCACCATCGATGAGGACGTGCTGATGGAGGCTTCTGAATGGATAGAAGATCTACAGGAAAACGATGGTTCATGGGAGCCTGCCGGTTTTGTCATACATCAGGACATGATGGGTGGATTGAGCGGTACCTATGCACTGTCTGCTTTTGTCACACTGGCACTTGAGGAATACGGTCATGCCAGCCCCATCGTGATGACAAATGCACAGAACTATCTTGAGGATAATCTGGACGATCAGGATGACCCCTATGCACTGGCTGTTGGCACACTGGCATTGCAGAAGCTGGACAGTCCAAAGGCAGATGTGGCCCGTAATAATCTTCTGGCGCTCTCCAAGGAGGATGAGAACGGTATGTACTGGGGATACGACAGTGAAGTGTTCCCTGTGAAGGAGTATGGTGGCTACATGTATAATCCGCCTTCAAGCAAGAACGTGGAGACCACGGCATATGCGACCCTTGCTCTTATTGAGGCAAAGAACCCGGTAGCTAATTCCGCACTTAAGTGGATAGCGGCGCAGAGGAATGGTAATGGTGGTTTTTCCAGTACACAGGATACCGTGATGGCGTTCAAGGCATTGATGACTGCGGCTGCATTTGCAGGTCAGGACATCGATGCAACGGTTTCGGTGTACTCAGATGGAAAAAAGATCAAGTCCATGGACCTTGATTCTGACAACTACGATGTGCTCCAGATCGTTGAGGTTCCGAAGGGGTCGGATACTGTCGGCCTTGAACTGGAAGGCAGCGGTGAGGTGAACTACCAGATGGTCAAGAAGTTCAATGAGATACTGCCTGATGTTGTGGTGTATAAGGAGATAGAGCTTGATGTGGTGTATGATGCCACGGATGTTTCTGTGAACGATATCGTGACCGTGAGGACACGGGTGAAGTACAACGGCATGCCCGGCATCGGAGGTCTTGTGGTGAATTCCAGCGGCATGATGATAGTGGATATCGCAGTGCCTACCGGATTCAGTCTTGTGACATCAAGCCTTGATGCATTGAAGGATGACGGCACCATCACCCGCTACGAGATCGCAGGACGCAAGGTTGTTCTCTACATAAACGAACTGACTGTGGGTCAGGAACTCGATTTCACCATGCAGGTGAGAGCACTGTTCCCTGTCAAGGCGATAATCCCTGACAGCCGGGCGTATTCGTACTACAACCCCGAGGTAAAAGCAGAGGTAAAGGGAGTGGATATTGTGGTGGAGTAAATAAGACTTAAGGGGAGTGAGGGGATTTTTTGGATTGGAGGAGTGGGAATTCTTTCGGTTCTTATTCTTACGATTATGCTGAAATATCGATCACCTTAGTATCAGGCATGACATCTAAGAGTAAATCGATTGTATGAGTGGTGTATAAGCATAGTCTTTGGGCATCAGGTTGCTGCTACATAGGAACAGGTTAAAATGAATATAATAGATCAGATCAGGAACGATTTAAAAGAAAATGTTGATCCGGAAGCAAAAAAAAGTTCTCAAAGATTCTTTAAAGAAGAAATTAAAGTATACGGAGTTAGAACTCCAATTGTTAAAAGAATAACCAAAAAATCATTTAAAGAAATAAAGCATCTGCCAAAGAAAGAAATATTTTCTTTATGTGAAGAGCTATTAAAATCCGGATATACGGAAGAGGCAGTCATTGCTTTTGAATGGGCAGAATTTTTATCCAAGAAATATGAAAAGAACGATTTCAAGACATTAGAGAAATGGCTGAGTCGGTATGTCAGTAATTGGGCTGAATGTGACACACTTTGTAATCATGCAATTGGTTCTTTCATTGAACTATTCCCCGATTATATCGATCATCTTAAAGAATGGACATCTTCCGAAAATCGTTGGGTTAAAAGAGGTGCAGCAGTAACACTGATCCTGCCTGCAAGAAAAGGTCTGTTTTTAGAAGATATATTTGAAATCGCTTTAAAATTACTGGAAGACCGGGATGATTTGGTTCAGAAAGGATATGGTTGGATGCTTAAAGAAGCAAGCAAGAAACATCAGGAAAAGGTGTTTGATTTTGTGATAGAGAATAAAGAAAGGATGCCAAGAACTGCATTAAGATATGCTATTGAAAAAATGCCA
>CAZQWP010000128.1:0-5097 GCA_964597005.1 uncultured Methanosarcinales archaeon
GATTTCGATAGTTCTCACCCAAATGTACAATCGAGAATAGTTTTGAGACAGCCTGGATTGGTTGTTTCCGATTAGTTGTTTTTATGTACTCGAATTGGCTCTGTAGAAATCCCAATTATCAATAAATTTTGAACCATAACCGCAGATAAACATAGATGCACGCAGATGGCGGTTATTCGCATCAGCGTTTATCTGTGGTTTATAATAATGTAGAGGATTTATACAGAGCCCTCGAATTATTTGTTCAAATACTCAATAATGGTATTTGCAGCCAGTTTACCGGCACCCATTGCGCTGATCACGGTTGCAGCACCGGTCACGATATCACCGCCGGCACACACACCTTCAAGGGAAGTTGTACCGGATTCGTCAACAACGATAGTACCTCTTGGAGTTGCTTTAAGTCCCTCTGCACCTGTAAAGATGATTGGGTTTGGTGACGTGCCAATTGCCATGATGACAATATCAGCATCAATGACATGTTCTGAAGCCGGAATTGCCACGGGGCGCCTGCGTCCTGACTCATCGGGTTCGCCAAGTTCCATTTTAATGCACTCGACACCTGTGACCATAAGATTCTCGTTCCCGAGTATACGTACAGGGTTTGTAAGCAGACTGAACACGATTCCCTCTTCTTTTGCGTGCTCGAATTCCTCGCGCCGTGCAGGTATCTCTTCCTCACTGCGGCGATACACAACTGTGACCTCGTCCGCGCCGAGCCTGAGTGCAGACCTGGCAGAATCCATTGCCACGTTCCCGCCACCAACTACGATAACATGGTTCCCGCGTTTGATGGGGGTCTCGTATTCAGGGAATAGGTACGCTTTCATTAGATTCACGCGGGTGAGGAATTCGTTTGCCGAATAGACACCGTTTAAGTTCTCGCCTTCAATCCCCATAAAGCTTGGAAGACCCGCACCGGTTCCGATGAAAATAGCATCGAACTCTTTTTTAAGCTCGTCCATGGTCTTGATTTTTCCGATCACGTAATCCAGCTTGATGTCGACTCCCAGTTGTTTGATATATTCGACCTCTTCCTGAACGATGGACTTTGGAAGCCTGAATTCAGGAATACCGTAAACAAGAACTCCACCAGGTGCGTGCAGTGCCTCAAAGATTGTCACATCATACCCTGCCTTTGCCAGGTCGGATGCGGCAGTGAGTCCTGCAGGACCAGACCCGATAACAGCTACATGTTTACCGGCAGAAGGCCTGCTTTCTGGTGCTTTAACACCTTTTGCACGCTCGTAGTCTGCACAGAACCTCTCAAGCCTGCCGATTGCAACAGGTTCTCCCTTTTTACCAAGGATACAGTATTTTTCACATTGTGTTTCCTGAGGACATACCCTTCCGCAGACCGCTGGAAGTGAGTTTGTAGCTTTGATGATGTCTATTGCGGCATCAAAATCCGAATTTTTCATCTTGCCGATAAATGCGGGGATATCGATGTTAACAGGACAACCCTTAACACACTGCGGGTTTTTGCATTCAAGACAGCGCATGGCTTCAGCAATTGCCTGTTCTTCTGTATAACCCAGTGCGACCTCGTTAAAGTTCTTGTTCCTCTCTTCCGGTGCCTGCGCTGGCATTTCCTGTCTTAATGACATTTACAGTTGCCTCCGCATCCATGTTCGTATTTCTCAATTGCCTTTGCTTCTTCGCTGCGATAGAGTCCCAGACGGCTCATGAGCAGATCAAAGTCTACAAGACGGGCATCGAACTCTGGTCCGTCCACACAGGCAAACTTTGTCTCGCCTCCGACAGACACCCTGCAACCGCCGCACATTCCCGTGCCATCGATCATGATGGGGTTGAGGCTCACAATCGTTTCAACATCAAAAGGTTTCGTTACCCCTGCAACAGCACGCATCATTACAGGCGGGCCGATCGCTACGACCCGTGCAATATCCTTGTCACTTTCAAGTAGTTGCTTTACGACATCGGTCACGAACCCATGATGTCCTTTTGTTCCATCATCGGTTGTGATATGCAATTCATCGCTAACACTGCGCATCTCATCTTCAAGGATCAGGAGGTCTGCACTTCTTGCTCCTATGATGGAAATAACTTTGTTTCCTGTTTCATGATATGCTTTTGCCTGTGGGTAGATTGGAGCCACTCCGACACCGCCGCCAACAAGTACAACGGTCCCCAATTTATCAATCTCTGAAGGTTTGCCGAGGGGGCCCACGAAGTCCTGTATCTCATCCGCCGCAGTCAATGTTGCAAGCTGTTTTGTGGTTTTGCCCATTTCCTGGAAGATAATGGTAACATAGCCATTCTTTGCATCATAATCTGCAATCGTTAATGGGATACGCTCGCCGGTTTCACCTATTCTGAGTATGATGAACTGACCGGATTTCGCTGCTTTTGCCACATCCGGTGCATTAATTTTCATTAGGTGTATTGTTGGCACCATTTCGTATTTTTCAACAATTTTGTATGTCATATGATCACATTTTAAAATTCAATTGGATTTAAAGGAGTAAGTGAAATATACAGAACTTGCCTCTCAAATAGGAAGTCAACATATATTTATATTATTTGCTAAGCAAACGAATTCCACCACAGATTTGGAGTTTTGTAGCAAAGATTGATTTCAAAAAGGTAAATTGTCACTTGATTATGCTACGCCTTCTTTTATCAGGGCATTTCTTGCGCTCAATGAAACGTGGTGCGCCAGTTCAATTGCGCGCCGCTCGCCCAGTGACTCCTGATACTTGAAGTCGTGTGAGAACATACTTGCTGCGATCCGTTCAGGTTTATTGAACAAGTCTCCTTGCTCGGCAATTATCGTTCCTTCAAATTCGATCTCTTTTGCAGTATCCTCAATGATCTGGACGATGTCTGTAACCTCCGGCGCAGAGCCGCACCGGAAAGGCTTGATCTTGATCTGGTTGATCTTTTCTATATTGTCAGCAGAAGCAGTAACCGCGACAGCCGCACAGACCATATAATACCTGTCATTTATCGGATGTCGCCCTGATATGTCAACTGCTATAATATTCAACACATTGTCATTTTTTATCATCATCACATCTTAATTCTGCCAATGTCGATATACTCGATGTTTTTCTCACCCGGCACCGCAAAAAGCATGCGTTTCCTGACACTGTTCGCCAGCCTGACGGCCCTTGACATGACAGGCAGAGTGAATTCGTAGTCTTGTGGTATTGTATGAACGAGATTCTCAGAATGCGGGATCTTCTCAGGTAGTTTGACCTGACTGTATACCCTGAAATGAGTGCCGAACTTAAAACCAGTTTTCGGTACAAGATGGCGATCTCTGAGGTCTTCGTACACTCTGTATTTGCCTAAGAATTCGGGTTCGATTTCAGATGCCCTTTTTGAAAACTCCTCAAAATCCAGGACACCTCCGGTTTCACGGTCATGGACTTTAATGATATTGTTTTCAAGGAGATATGCAGATTCCACGAGCGACAACTGCAGGTGTTCCGGATCAAGAAGTTTACCATAAAAACCCTTTTTAGACAGTATATTTGAAGAACTGCTTTCCCAGACGATTACACGATCATGCAAAAGCGTCGCTTTGGTAGTGATCTGTGGATATAACACTTCCATATCGCCTTTAGGTTCGACTTTTTTAATCTCGTAGAATGTAATGTCACTTTCTTCATCAACGATTGCAAGGATCATCTGTTTACGGACATTTGAGGCGGAATTCAGTGATTTCATCAAATCCCGAAGCGGCATTGGTATGCGTTCTGACCGAACATACACAAAACTCTTTGCAGGGGTCTTCCCTGGGTGTCCACCCCGTGGATAAACCCTGAAATCAATGACACTCGGCTGGACGTAAAATCCCCTTTCCCTCAAGTCCTTATAAACGATATACTTTAGTTCAAAATATGGCTGGCGCATCGATGCAATTTTAATAAAATCGGCAAACTCAAGTCTATGCCCATCCAGTTCAATATCAATCTTCTTGCGGTATAGTAGATATGCGGCTTCAATGAGTGTTAACTCAAGAGTATTTCCTCTGGGACGGCCGTAGTATCCCATATTGTATATTTCATTTATAGCCTCTTTACCGGCTTGAATTTTATCTTTAATTAATTTAACTATCAATTCAATTCACCTATAAATAATCACGAACAGAGAGATTTAAATTAAATAGGTTCTTATTTAAATTTTGCATAAAACGAATTGAGGTTCCTTCATCATACGGCTCAATAACAACAAAATTATTTGGCTTAACGATCACTTTGTTGGTGTCATGCTACATTAGATTCTCATATCTTATGCGGCATTCTCACATAGCGCAAAAATTAAACCAAAGTAATCAAAATTGGTTGTTGTCCCGTTTCTAAAATTTAAACAACTCAGTTCGAGCGTGACGGGCTTGCCAACACATTTTTTGAATAGTTACAAATTCATTGGCTATTCTCCTTCAAGCTATATTTATTGATTTACCTGTACTTATAATTATAGAAAAAGTGCTATAATGTTTCGAAATAGGCTCATTGCAAAGAGTCAATACACATCTTAATCCATCAAAGACAGAGAGTTGATAGAAGTGAACACTGATATCTCGAAAGTAGCTCTAGTGTCATGTCAATCCTCTTATGTCGGATAAAGCCTAGATAACTTTATCCGCGCATCCTCAGTTGTGAATTGCCAATTAACTTTCGCATTCTTGTTGTTTCTGAATTTTGCCCATGCCGTCACCTCTTTCCTGACAACCTTGTCGGCTAACAGTTTAGCATAGTAAGAATGGGTTAGTAAATAACTTAGTCTTTTAAGTAAATTCCATTTACCTTCAATAACTGCTTTCGTAATCCTGACTTGTAGCCTATTAACGTGTATTTCAACTGTATTCCAATCGATGTTGTTCCATTGGTATTTGAGTTGGAGGTTTGTAAGTTTCTCGCTATCTGTTTTAGCGTGTACACTGCTATTGTCATTATCCCTCATTTCTTGGGAACTTGTAGCTTTATATTCATTCCATGTAGAGGGGTTGCCAATGAGTGTTTCTGCTTTATGGGTTAACGTATTTGAATAGCTTACATTCATAGGTTATACGGCACTATCCCATAATCTAGTGATTTTATCTTAATTTTGGTTAACTAAACCAAC
>CAZQWP010000129.1:0-5057 GCA_964597005.1 uncultured Methanosarcinales archaeon
AAGCGTCAGGGCACACTGGCGGTCCAGACCCTCATACACACCACCGTCTGCCATTGCTTCAATAACCGGAAAAATAAAAGCTGGTCCGCTGCCTGAAAGCCCGGTAACTGCATCCATGAGATGTTCAGACACCACTAATGCACTTCCTATAGTCCTGAATATCTCAAGTGTGATCTCAACATCATTTATTGATGCATTCTTGCCGGGGCACACACTGGATGCTGCTTCTGCCACCGTTGCTGCGATGTTGGGCATGACCCTTACAACCCTTGAGCCGCTTTCCAGTTCACCTTCAATATCCTTAAGCGACATACCCGCAGCAATTGATACCAGCAGTTTGTCAGAAGTCACAGAATCCTTTATCCCCGCAAGTATCGTCTTTAATATCTGTGGTTTTACTGCCAGAATAATGATATTAGAATTTAGAATCGTCTGGTTGTTATCCGTTGAGACATTGATCCCCAGTTCCTTCTGCAACTCTTCAAGTCCGCGTTCATACACGTCACTGGCATGGATATCCGTGCTCTTTACCACTTTCGAATTTGCAATACCACGAATCAATGCTGCACCCATCTTACCGGTGCCGATTACCCCTATCTTCTTATTTGTTAAATTCATAATCATCCCTTTTACGGTTTTTTAGAGTGCACCACATTCATGCAGTTGCTCGTCCGATGGGCGCCCATCTTTATCCCATCCGCGCCGCTGATAATATATTCCAAGCAACTGTTCAAATAGGTTTCTATCCATGTGCTCACCAGCATGGGGACCGGTTTTAATCGGATCGCTGAAGGTACGCTCTGGTGGACGATCATCAGCACGCGTAACTCCCAGACGCATATTGATCGCACGGGTCAGGTTGTAGATAGAATTTGATCTTTTAAGAAGGTCATCAAGTGTAACTTCAACACCTGTTGCCGCTGCATAGAATTCTGCATAGGTATTTTCATCAAATCCAAGTTCGATCCAAGGTAGCCGGCATACACCAAGCATATCGAACAGTGGTCTCACTGTCTGGTGATATATAACAAGGTCAACCTTTTCTTCCAGTGTCCAGTCAGCACCCACTTCTAGCTCCTTTGCAATGGTCCAGGCACGTGCATGATGCGCACCGATATCACTTGTAGCATATGCCAGTGCCATTGTAACTCCAACGCGCCCATCGTATGCAGACTGGTCCATTCCTTTGACATGGGAGATCAATGGTTTTAGCTGCGGGAACTTCTCGATGACACCATTTGCGCCCTCTGCAAGCACATCACCGATACCGTCCCTGTTTGCAATCTTTTCAAGAAGCTTCATGATAGAAGAATCATCACCCCAGCTAAGTGCAATTCCATCCACATCCGCAAGGCTTAGCAACCCTCGCTCGTATCCTTCAATAAGCGTTGCGATCAGGCTACCTGATGAGATCGTATCCATTCCTAACTCATCACACAGGTAGTTTCCCCGTAGCACAGCAGAAAAATCATTTATCCCGACATTCGAGCCGAGCATTGCCGCACTCTCATACTCCGGACCTTCTGTGACGGTTCCAGCATACTTCCCGCTCTTGACAAGACAGATGTTCCCGCATGCCATGGGACAGGAATAGCAGGCACTATCACCAATCTTGTATCTTGAGGTCATCACCTTACCATTGATCCGGTCTGCATCCTCAAAATGGGCATCGCTAAAATTACGTGTCGGGATAATACCCAATGTATTGGCATAATCAATGACTGACATCAGTCCTTCTTCCTGCCAGAACTTCATCATGGGATGATCGTGAAGTGTTTTGTATGCCTTATCACTGAGCATGATCAGTTTTTCAAGGTCATATGCAGGAAGATCCTTTGTACCCCTTACTGCTATTGCCTTGATATTCTTTGAACCGAGGATTGCTCCCATGCCAGTCCTGCCAGCGTTTCGGCTCCACTCGGAATTCACACACGCAAATCTGACAAGATTTTCACCAGCAGGGCCAATTGTTGCAACCTTTACTTCTTCATCCTGCAGGTCTTCCTTTAGCTCACGCTCGGTCTCTGTACTCATTTTCCCCTTGTATTTTGAAGCATCCCGTATCTGCACCTCATCATCATCGATCCAGATATAAGATAACTCCGATGCACGGCCGTGTATTACCAGTGCGTCGTATCCAGCCTGCCGGATCTCAACCCCGAACATTCCACCCATGTTACTATCTGCATATATTCCTGTCAAAGGCGAGATTGATACAAATGATGTTTTTCCCGATGCAGGAACATAAAGTCCGCTCAACACACCAGGTGCTATCACCATAATGTTCTCAGGTCCGAGGGGGTCCAAACCTTCGCGCAGGTTATCCATAACGATCTTTGCACCAAATCCCCTGCCGCCTATATACTTAAGCGCGAAATCCTCATCCACTTCCTCTAACCAGAATTTCCTGTCCGTGAGATTAATATGCAAAATATTCCCAAGGTATTCACCTTTGATCTTTCCGCCATCGCTCATGCTTCACCCTCGGATTTTGACTTTTTATCTTTTTCACGAAGCCCACCTGTTTCGATCTCGGAATAAGACAACTTCTTTTCTACACCATGTTCGAAGTATTCTATTTCTTTGAGGTGTGCATATTTGAGGGTCTCGATTAAACGGTTCGATTGTCCAAGCGTGTGTTCGGGTACATAGAGTATTGCATTCTTGGTACACGCTTTAACACACTGGGGGTCGCCACCACAAAGTTCGCATTTGAACGGTGCAATCATATCTGCATGCACATAGATCGCGCCAAAGGGACAGGAGACCACACATGCATGGCATCCCACACATTTGTTCTCATCGATCCTGACAACCCCTTCTTCTATATAGATCGCGTCAGAAGGACAATTGTCCATGCATTTTGGCACTTTGCACTGCAGGCACACGATCGGCATCTTGATAACAGGATGAGGGTACAGGGAAAGCAGGCGGATACGTGCCTTTTTAGGGTTATTCACTTTATTATTATGAATTGCGCACACGATCTCACATGTACGGCATCCGGAACAGCGTTCAGGAACAATGGTTAATGCTCTTGAGCGGCTAAAGCCCGAAGATGTAGGTGCTACTCGGTCCATAGTAATCGTTTTTTTGTATCTTCATCATTTCCGCTTGATTGTCACAATGTCCCCGAGTGTTGTACCTTTATTCAAACGTTCACCGCTCCAATCAGATTCCCCAACACGTTCTGTAAGTTTAATGTCAAGCGTGCGTTCAAGTTTAACACGGACCGAATCCTCAGGTACTATTTCACCGCGTTCGATCTTTTTGACTAGAGACACTTTTTCTTTCATTTTTGCAGCCAAATCCTCCTGTGTCCAGCCGCGGCTTTGTCGGGCATCACGGATGATTTGGTCATATCCATCAACAAATTCATCATTCAGTTCCTCAAATCCAGTTTTTCGGGGACGTGAAGTTCTTGCGGGGGTTCGCAGCGCGACAGGAGCTACTTTTCGGGATGATGGGGCACGTTTTTTCGCAAGTGTGCCATACTGTGAACATTTTCCACACACATCAAGTTCACTACCATCAATAGTAATTTTAAAAGAACTACCCCGTAATTCTGAGCCACATATTTCACATTGCATAGTGCATCAACTCTTCAAAGCTCTCTTTAAAAGTCACTTCGAAAGGGCTATATATCGTAGGTATTTAAATAATATTCGGAGATAGATAATAGTGGTGCATTATGAGCGAAAGTACGGATGGTAAAATAAAAAACAAGCAATACGATATTTCTAATATGGGGACACTGAATTATGAAAATGTCGGGGCTTCCAGTGATAAAGATTTCTCGAAGTATATGCTGGACCGCATGAAACAGCTTGAAGCTCGAAACACTTTTCTAAAGAACCAGTGCAGCCAGATCGAGTCGGAAAAGCGTTTCATTGAAAACCAGAAACTCAAGTATGAGCGTGAGGTCCGCAAAATGCAGGCTGAGATCGACAGGCTGAAAACTGTACCTCTTGTTGTTGGAACTGTTTTGGATGTAGTTGAAGGTGGCAAGGTATTGATCAAGAGCAGTACCGGACCCCAGTTCATGGTCAGTGTGTCACAGTTCATAGATGATGATAAACTCATACCCGGTGCAAGGGTAGCACTTAACCAGCATACACTGGCAGTGGTAGATGTTATTCCTTCTGTCGAGGAACCCATGGTGTGTGCCATGGAGGTTGTAGAATCACCAGAGGTTGATTACGACCAGATCGGAGGGCTGGATGAGCAGATTCAGGAAATTGTGGAAGCTGTTGAACTTGCCCTCAAGAAACCAGATGCTTTTGTGCGCATAGGCATCTCACCACCAAAAGGGGTTTTGCTCTATGGATTGCCAGGTACCGGGAAAACGCTTCTTGCACAGGCTGTTGCAAACAGGACAGATGCCACTTTTATCAGGGTGGTTGGTTCGGAACTGGTTCAGAAATATATAGGTGACGGCGCAAAACTTGTTCGGGATATCTTCAAAATGGCAAGAAAAAAGGCTCCAACCATAATATTCATCGATGAACTTGATGCTATTGCCGCAAGGCGCTTAAATGATGCAAACGGGGCAGAGCGAGAAGTGCAGCGTACACTTATGCAACTACTGGCTGAAATGGATGGATTCGACTGCCGAGGTGATGTGCGGATCATTGCAGCCACGAATCGCATGGATGTGCTCGATCCTGCAATACTCCGTCCGGGGCGGTTCGACCGCGTGGTAAATGTCCCAATGCCGGATATGAAGGCCAGAGAGATTATTCTAAATATCCATACGAAGAACATGTCGATTTCAAAAGATATTGACTTTAAGAAACTGCTATCACTTACCGTTGGTGCAAGCGGGGCAGATTTGAGCGCAATTACCATGGAGGCCGGAATGCTTGCAGTGCGTAATGATAAGCCGTTTGTAGGGATGGATGATTTCTTGAAGGGTGTCGAAAAAGTGATGAAAAAAATAGAAAAGCCAGACGAAACACGGGCAGAGGCCATGTTTGGTTGAAGCGGTAGGATTTAGTCCATACGTGATCGGTTAAGTGATAAATTGTGATAAATCACCTATTTTTTGTAAATTATTG
>CAZQWP010000130.1:0-4991 GCA_964597005.1 uncultured Methanosarcinales archaeon
AGTGGTCGGTGGTAATCCTGCTGGACATTAATAATCTTACAAAAAGTTTCGGTGGCCTTATGGCCGTGAACGATGTAAACCTCCACATAGAAGAAGGAGAGATCGTGGGACTTGTAGGACCAAATGGTGCAGGAAAATCCACATTACTGAATCTAATAAGCGGGATGTACCGACCTGACAAAGGTTCGATAATGTTCATGGGCACCGACATCACCACAGTACCATCGCATAAAGTCTGCAAACTTGGGATTACCAAAACATTCCAGCTTGTTCATTCATTCCCTGAAATGACGGCACTTGAAAATGTTATGGTTGGTGCATTGTTCGGTGACCCTGATAATGGAAACATGAACACTGCAAAGGAAAAAGCTATGGAATTGCTTCAATTTGTGGGTTTTTCCAGAGATAAGATCTACCTCCCGGTAAAGAACCTGAACTTGATGGAACTTAAATATATCCAGTTGGCCCGTGCCCTTGCCACCAATCCTAAATTGATATTACTTGACGAGATAACAACAGGACTTAATCCCACAGAGAGCCAAGAAGCTGTTGAACTTATTAAGAAGCTGCGTTCGGATGGTGTATCTGTCCTGCTGGTGGAGCATATCATGCGTGTGATCATGGGCGTTTCTGACCGCATCGTAGTGCTAGACTATGGAGAAAAAATTGCTGACGGCACCCCTGAAGAAGTCACGAATGACGAAAAGGTCATCGAATCATACTTTGGGGAGAAGTATATCTTTTAAGAGGTAAGCGGATGCTCAGGGTTGAAAATATCAATGTGGCTTATAGTTCGGTCAAGGTCCTTTGGGATGTGAGTTTTACCATCGGTGAAGGGGAGATTATTACTATAATCGGTCCCAATGGTGCAGGCAAAACTACTATTGTCAAGTCCATAATGGGACTTTTAAAACCAACTACAGGCACCATCGAATACATGGGATACCAGATACATGATACACCCACACACATGATTGTAAAAGAAGGTATCGCACTGGTTCCGGAGGGAAGAGAGCTATTTCCCAAGATGAGTGTAATGGAAAACCTGCTGATGGGTGCCTATACATCCGATGAAAAGAAAAAAACGCTTCAGTGGGTTTTCAGCCTGTTCCCCAGATTAGAGGAACGAAAGAAGCAGCTTGCGGGGACCTTAAGCGGTGGGGAGCAGCAGATGGTTGCCATTGCCCGCAGTCTCATGTCCCGTCCTAAATTACTGATACTGGATGAACCATCACTGGGTCTGGCTCCACTTATGGTGCAAAAGGTATTCGAGATCATTAATATCTTAAATAGTGAAGGTGTGACGATCCTGCTCGTGGAACAGAATGTCCATCATGCCCTTGAGATATCCAACAGGGGCTATGTACTTGAGACCGGCAGGATCACCCTTGAAGATTCCAGTGACAAACTGCTTGACAATAACCATGTCAAAGAGGCATATCTTGGAATGTAGTGCCTGCGACCCTTCTCCATAATTTTTTTATCCAGGGCATCAGACCCTTTGGAAGGAACATTATCTCAAGTATGAGGATAGCGCCAAGTATCAGCAGGCGATCAATGCTCATGCCCATCATACCCATCTGTTCCCACAGTAGGTTTATGACCAGTCCACCAACGAGCGGACCGCCTATGGTTCCAATGCCCCCGCTTATTGTCATAATAACAGGCATGAAGGAATAATGTATACTGAATATCTCAGGGTTGATGAAATAATTATAAGGTGCAAACAGTGCGCCGGCAAACCCTGCCATAAATGTACTGATCATGAAGGCCATCAGTTTATACCTAGTAACATCCACACCCATCATGCTGGCTTCAACCTCGTTTTCCCGAATGGCAGCAAATGCAAACCCTATCTTTGACCTGAATATCAAATGTGTTGCCATCATTGTTCCGATCATGGCAAAAAGAAACAAGTAGTAATACATATCCGAAGATACGATGTGAGGGGAATATATGCCGAAACTGCCGCCAAGCATGTTGGGGTCAAGTGCACTGATTGAGCCTAATGAGTGAATTAAGCGGTTCATGACATTAATGAAAACTGACGACTCATTGACCAGTGCAGCCATTATTATGGCAAAACCAAATGTAACAAGTCCTAAGAACCATTCCCTTAACCTGACACATAATATACCAAGGAAGAGTCCCGCAGTTGCTGCAGCCGCTGCCCCCATCAATATTCCGATGAAAGATGAGATCCCGCATTTGACTATGATTGTGGACACAAAAGCACCAATCCCTAAAAAGGCTGCATGTCCCAGCGACCCCTGTCCGGAATACGCCAGCAAGTTCCAGCTTGCAGAGAACATAATGAAAAAATATGTCAGGATCAGCACACGAATGAGGAAATCATCTCTTATGACCACTGGCAGGATAAGACCCGCCACTAGCAGGGGTATATATAAAGTATAAGAGGACGCTGGAAATTTTCCGGTTAAAGCTTTTATGAACATGCTAATGCCTCCACTCCCCGAAAAGACCTGTAGGCTTGAATATAAGGACAATAATGAGCATTATGAAAGCCACAGCTTCCTTCCACGCTCCACCGAAATAGAATATAGTAAAATTCTGTACCAGTCCCAGCAGCAGTCCTCCGACAATGGCACCCGGGATACTTCCAAGACCACCGATTATGATAACTACAAAAGCCATGATACCAGGGATGGTTCCCATATAAGGTGTAAAAGGGGACAATATCGCGTTTACGGTACCTGCCGCCGCAGCCAGTGCCGCACCAATCCCAAAGCTCAACATATAGATACGGTTCACATCCACACCCATCAACATAGCAGCCTCATGGTTCTGGCTTGTTGCCCGCAGAGCCCTTCCCAGATCGGTTTTTGTGAGGAATAAATGGAGGCAAATAAGGATCAGTGCGGTAAGCGCGATGGCGATCAAACGGTCATAGGTTATATTTAACATCCCCAGATCCAGAGTCATTGAACCATAAGGACTCTCAATCTTACGCACATCATCGGTCCATAATTTCACAGCCGCACTTTGGAGGATATAGATCAGACCCAGACTCAGAAATATTTCGTTAAGTTTTCCTGTACCCATGACCTTCCTAAATCCGAAACGCTCGATAATGATCCCAAAACCACCTACAAGTAACATTGAAAGGAACATGACAATATAGGGATTCAGGTTGCTGAGTGTCCAGAGCCAGTAACTGGCAAAGGCACCTACCATCATAACCTCACCGTGGGCAAAGTTCACAACCTTCATCACGCCGAATATCATGTTCAGACCTACAGCCATCAGAATATAGATGCATCCTGCGGTCAGTCCCCAGATTAGTACCTGCAGCAGTGTGGTTATGTCTGCCATAAATATATCTCAAAATATTAAAAAATGAAAAGAAGGTGGATCGATCATCCACCTATTTCATAGTTCTCTGGCAGGACGAAATCCATCTCTTTGACATACTCAGGCCAGACAATGTGTGGTATCAGTTCACCGGACTTTTCGTCCCATGACATCTGTTCGACAAATATCTTTGGTGAGATCTCATTATGCTCATCAAAGGTTATTTTTCCACCATCCATCAGAATGAGTCTCTGTTCTTCATCTGTCTGCCTGATCGCATCATTGATTCTTAACCTGTTCAGATTTCCTGCCCTTTCAATGGCATTTGCCACCAGATAGATACCATCATAGGTATCGGCACCCATCATACCAGGCATCTCACCCCAGCGCTCAATATATGATTCTTTGTACTCCCCGACCATGGGCAGGTAGTCAGAAGCATATGGTGCAAACTTTGTCTCAAGCAAATGCCCATCACCCCATTCACCCAGAAGCTCATAGAATGCAGGGTCTTCGTTGCATTCCACTGCGATGTAAACTGTGTTCAATCCAACATCTCTCTGTCCCTGAATGTACATGCTGGATGTGCCTTCCACAAAATCAATGGAGTATACGGCATCAGGCTTTGCATCGGCTATCTTTGTGAGATAGGTATGGAAATCAGACTCCCCTGCCGGGAACTTCTCTGCTGCCACGATCTCCACAGGAAGATCCTCTGCTTCGATATAGTCCACACAGGATTGATAACATCCCTGTCCGAAGGGGTCATCCCTGTATAGAAGAGCCAGTTTCAGGTTTCTCTCAGACGCCACAAGAGGTTTCAATTCTTCCATAAAGAACTGGATTATAGGTTGTGAATAATCATCAGTGGTAGAACAATAGTGATAGAAACAACTGGTATCAATGTCGGTCCTTCTGGTAACTGAAGAACTGGACGCACCTGTGATCACATAGGCTACCTTTCCTGCTGCCGGAACTTCGTCGGCATATGTAACTCCGCTGGAGAAACCGCCCACAAGGACCGCAACGTTCTCCCGGGTGATCAATCTCTCAACTGCGGTTACCCCTTCGGCAGGTGAGGTTTTGGTATCTCCTTCTACGAGTTCCAGTGGTAATTTCTTCTGATATTCCTCTATATATACACCACCTGCTGCATTAATTTCTTCTACAGCAAGAATTGCGGCCTGTTTCATGTCGCCTCCAACATCGGAGGCCCCACCGCTCAGTGGTGCCACCAGGCCGATCTTAATGTTTCCGGGATTTGCGGTTTCACTCTGTATCTCTTCCGAAGGACCCCCACAACCCGCAACAATAACCGCTGAAATGATCACTGCAATGATAAGCATTTTTGCGATATTTGCCATAATTACTCATTCCTCCTAATTAACAGCATATGTAGGAAACCATGCTACATGCTAGTATGATGTATGTTAGTATGTCATATGTTAACAATTAACTATATATTCCTTTCGAGTTTCTCATTCAGCACCTCCCACCAACCCCGGCTACGGTAGAAATACTGAAAAATGTGACCATGCCCGAAAACAAATATAAAGACAGAAATTAGAGGAGGGAATTGGACCATTAAATCTCAAAATTTCAAAATCAAAGGTTAATCTAAATCCTCTATTATTTACGGGAGTGACACCGACTACCTTCCACTTGCCTTAATATCAGGT
>CAZQWP010000131.1:0-4980 GCA_964597005.1 uncultured Methanosarcinales archaeon
GGTCCGGCATGAGAAACAGTCACATCGACTGTTCAGGATTCTACTGACTTTATATTTTCTTCCCAGAGCCCAAAGGTGTTGTTCTCGGTGTCAAGACAGACTGCAAGATAACCCCATGCAGGGACAGGTGTCTTTGGCAAAAAAATCTTCCCGCCCAGCTTTACGACCTTTTCGATGCATTCGTCTATTGATTCCACGCCGATGTAGTTGGATATGACCTGTTCCGGTGCCCCTCTTTTTGCCATTCCCCCTCCGATTCCCGGATTGCCATTCAGGTCCGTGGTCTCAATGAGGTAGTAAGGCATTGGTGTAGGAAGAAATTCAAACCTCCAGTTAAACAACTCTTCATAGAACACTTTTGCTCTCTCCGGATCTTCTGCCGGCAGGTCAAAATGTACGATAGTTGGCATTTAGCTCACCCCATTAGCTATTGTTACCCATCAGTATTAATTAATGTCGACTTGGAACAGGAGGAAAAACGTGAAGGTTTCAAAACTGGCAGTGGAAGATTAATAGAGGAACATGGGTGGTCTTCTGAGAGGGTGAGGGTTACTGTTTGATTTTGGGATGGTAAGTGAATTAGATCAGATAATTCGTTTATTGTCAACAAATTTGGGATTTTTAGGCCAACTTTATTCAAATCATTACAAAGTTTTGTTACAAGCGGAGGTTCTATTGAACACTTTTCTAAAATGGTTGATTTTGAAAAAACATCACGAGTTGTTCCATCCAGGATTATTTTTCCTTTATCCATAACAATAGTTCGATTGGCAAATTCTGTTACAATTTTCATATCGTGGGTTATTAGTATTATTGTTTTGCCAGTAGTTTTTAATTCTTTCATTATCTCGAGAAATTTATTGATATGACCTCTATCCTGACCAGTAGTGGGTTCATCCAGAACTATTATATTTGGTTCCATGGATAATACTGAAGCAACTGCCACTCTTTGTCTTTGACCACGGCTAAGTGAATGAGGATGACGTTCTCTATAATCTGAGAGTTCCATAATTTCCAACGCTTTTGAGACTTTTTGATCAACATCTGTCGGAACAATTAGTCTATTTTTCAGTCCAAAAGAAACTTCATTGGAAACAGTGTCTGTAAATAGTTGATAATCAGGATTCTGGAAAAGATAACCGACCATTTGAGCAAGTTCAGGTACATCAAGATCAATTATATCTTGTCCATTTATCAAGATCTTACCTTTGGTAGGTTTAAGGAGTCCTATCAGGCAGCTTAATAGAGTGGTTTTTCCAGAGCCGTTGGATCCTATCAGGGCAATAAAGTCTCCTTTTTCTATTGAAAGATCAATTCCTTTCAATGATTCAGTTCCATCCCTGTATTCAAAAAACACATCTTCAAATATTACATAAGGGGTCTTTGTAGTGGAAACTGTATTATCTGGCAAGTCAGTGAATTGCCATTTTAATTTTTGTAAATTTGATAATATTTCGTTATAAGATGGTTCAACTTTAAGTATTTTTGAAAGTTGTATTAATTGAGGTGAACAAACACCGATCTTTTCTAGAATATCATAATTTTGGGTGAATATATCAAAAGTTTTTCCATCAAGTATTATTTTTCCTTTATCCATAACAATTGTTCTATCTGCAAGTTCAATTACTTCATCTAACTTATGTTCTACCAATATGGTTGTAATGGCCATTTCTGTGTTTAGTTGTTTTACGGTTTCAAGAACCTGTTTTGTACCAGCAGGGTCAAGGTCTGATGTAGGTTCGTCAAGGACCAATATCTTTGGTTGCATTACAACATTTCCAGCTATTGCTGTTCGTTGTTTTTCCCCACCAGAAAGTGTAAAAGTAAATCGTTTCTTTAATTTTTCAATATTTACGATTTTTAGTGATCTTTCTACTCGCTTTTTTATTTCTTCTCTTTCGATCCCTAAGTTTTCGGGTCCGAATGCAACGTCTTCTTCAACTGTCAGGCCGAAAAGCTGAGTGTCGGGATTTTGGAAAACGATACCTACATCTGATGCTAATTGGTATACTTTTTTTTCAGTGACGTTTTTTCCATTTACAAATATATCTCCCTGCAGTTCTCCCCCTGTCACTTTTGGTACGATTCCATTTAGACATTGAATTAAAGTTGATTTTCCGCAGCCGCTTGGTCCCAATAAAAGAATAAACTCGCCTTCTTGGATTTCCAGACTTATGTTGTCCAGAGCTGGAATATCGGAATTCGGATAATAGTAGGTGAGATTTTTAATCGAGATCATATTTTACATGATTAGATTATCAATGCATAAAAACAAATTGATTTAATATTAAGTAAGTATAAATATTAAGAATTGGTAACTAAAATATTATTTCTACTTAGGATAGTAATATTGAGGTGATTTTTTGCGTGAGATCTTCAGCTACGAACAAAAAGAAACATTGATACATCGAATTGATCCACGGGTCAAACTCGTTTGGGTATTCAGTGTATCGGTTTTATCGATAATTGCTGGTGTTCCATGGCTTCTATTAGCAATTTTTCTTTCAACTTTGCCGTTCTGGGTACTATTGCGACCTTCGAAGAAAAAAATCACTTCCATTTTGTTCGTTCTTCTCACAATGGTTTTTGGATTTATGTTTTCGCAATCAATATTCTATTACTGGGGTGAAACACCAACATTTACTATAATATCAGCAGATTTTCCGGTTATAGGTTACATTACTAATGGAATATATTTCTACAAAGAAGGAGCATTATATGGTTTCATACAGTCTTTCAGATTCATGTCCTCGGTGAGTGCTGCTATGGTTTTAGTGGCTACCACTCATCCAAGTGAACTTATTGGAGGACTTGTTCGTTTTGTTCCAATTGGAAAAAAATATATTGGGTTTCCAAATGAGATAGCGTTCATGATCTCTTCTGCAGTTAGTTTTGCTCCCACTCTAATTGAAGAATCAATTATCACGATAAATGCAATGCAGGCAAGGGGGCTTAAAATGAAGGGGATACTTAATAAAATCAAAGCGCTCAGATTCCTTCTTTTCCCACTGGTTGTTAACCTTCTTAGAACTGGAAGGCAAATGGCTATTGCAGCGGATGCACGTGCTTTTAGAGCAACAAAGAACAGGACATACCTCTATGAAATTAAACTAAAGAGGATCGATTATGTTCTCCTGTCCTACTGCACTGTTTTTCTAATGTCAGGTATCTATCTTAGTTTGATAGGATTTGGAGGGACTGTTCCTGGCAGATAAGATTGGAATAATTGTTTTTATTCTTTTATTGGCAATCACTCCTATTGCTTCAGCTGGTGAATGGAGGGGAGACGGAACACCACTTTATGTTATAGCTGAAGGAAAAGTTCATGGTGATGTTATTGTGGTTGGTGGTCATGGTTACACCAGGGAAAATCCTTATGAGGAATATTTCGAACTTCCTGACGAAATTAAATATGCGCGCCTCTATGTACCCATGTGGAACTACAATGAAGACGACTGGATTGAAGTTAGCATTAATGAGAAATATCTTGGTAAAAGAACTGTTCCGGACTATGTAGCAGCATGGGGAACTGCCAGCTATGCATACAATGTTGAAAATAGTTTATCAAGTGGTATGAATAAAGTTTCTGTGAATTATCATAACACAAATGGTGCACCTTACAGTATTGTTCTTATAGCAGTTTACGAAGATGCCGATATGCCTCAGAAACAGTTTTGGATAGCTGAAGGAAACCATGCACTTTCTTATGTAACCAATAGTGATGAATCCGAGGTAACATTTCGCGGTAATATCACTGGTGAAATAAAAGATGCCACCCTATGGACTATGATAATTGCTGGAAATAAAGATGAAGTAGACGAATTATATTTTAATTCCCACCTTATTGCCGAAGACGTTGGAAGCGCAAGATCAGGGTCATACTATGATCTGGATCATTGGAGTGTTAAAGACTATATAAAACCGGGAAATAATACTGTTAAATTTAATCGTGGAGATGAGTCATATCTCCACCCTTTTAATGCAGTGCTTGTAGTTAATTGCCAGCAAGATTGTGGAGAAGATCATATCGATGTAAAAGTTCAGGCTGAACCAAATGAAGCTAAAATTCCCACAGTGGTAATTATGGTTTTTGTAGCAAGTATCTTCTTTTTTGTATACAGGATACGGATGGTAAAATGAAATGGTCTATTTTTATTTTGGTCCTACTTATTTGTTTTACGTATTTATCAGCAGCTGAACAATCTGGAGATGATCTGGATATTGATATGAATATCCCAATGAAAAATAAGGATATCTATGATTCAGATAAACTTCTTGCAGGCACTACAGGATATGAAAGGGCTGAAGTAATACTAAAAAATAACGGCGATATGCATCTTTCTGACATTGAGGTAAAAGTAGATGTTCCCCTACAGATGGATATTATTCTTCCAACTCAGGAATTAAAAGATATAATAATAGTAGACAAAAAAGTCATAGCAAAGATTGATGAGCTAAAACCTGGTGATTCTGTTTCATTTATCTTTGGTGTTATTCCACCAGAATCTGTAGAATTTAAAAAAGTAGTAGGTTTTTCTATATCAGTAGAGTATAACGATCATAATGGCACTCATTTTAACACCTATACACACAATGTTGAAATTGTCCCTCCACCTTCTTGGATAACTTATGGTACAATCCTGGTCAGCTTATTTATTCTTCTAATTTTTGTCATCGTTACCTGGAAATACGGATTCTTGGAGACGTTTACAACTATTGACCTCATTACAATATCTCTTCTTGCTGCACTTATTGGTGTTGTTTTCAGGTGGTTCTGGCAGACATTCAATGATCTTCTGGGACCATTGGGTGGTCTGCTTTTTACGATACCAACAGCAGTCCTGATGATCGTAGCCCTTCAGCTTGTTAGAAAACCTGGTACTGCCACGCTTTTGTTTACCATAGTCGAACTTGTGGCAATGGTGGTATGGGGTACTAATGTGACAATATGGCTTGGCTGGTACATGAGTGAGGGAATTA
>CAZQWP010000132.1:0-4879 GCA_964597005.1 uncultured Methanosarcinales archaeon
CCACTTCATCAGCGTGAAATGATATGTGATTGTGGTAACAATATTGATAGAGATATAAATAGTGCTATCAATATCATGTTACGTTACCTATCACAAAATGCCAATTGGACAGGCTATCGGGATTTTCTCGATAATTTACAAACAGGGCTACAACTTGTAGTTACTTGTAAGAATCTCCATGCTTAAGCGTGGAGTAGTTCAAAAAAGTTCATTCATATGAAATATAACCCACAGCGAGGACACACTTTGTTACCTATCGAAAACTGGATAACCCGGATACGGCGAGAATTTCACAGGGAGCCGGAACTTAGTTTTAAGGAATTCAAGACACAGCAGAAGATAATGAACATTCTCCATGAACTAGGTATAGAATCTGAAAAAATTGCAGATACCGGCGTTGTCGCCACGATTTGGGGGTCTGCACCATCACCCTGCATAGCCCTTCGTTCGGACATGGACGGACTTAAGGTACTGGAAGAACCCACTGAACTCAATAAAGATTACATCTCCCGGAACAGGGGTATCATGCATGCGTGCGGTCATGACGGGCACATTGCCATAGTCCTTGGTGCCGCAAGGCTCCTGCAGGAGAAGCGCGAAACACTTGCAGGTAGTGTCAGGCTTATCTTCCAGCCAGCAGAAGAACAACCGCCAGGGGGTGCGTCAAGGGTGATTGAAGAAGGGGGACTCAATGGTGTGGATGCAATCGTTGGGCTTCACGTATTCGGAGATATAGCTGCTGGAAAGATTGCATTTAAACCCGGAAATTTCATGGCAAGTTCAAACCTGTTCAGTATAAAGATCATCGGAAAAGGTGGGCATCATTCCAAGCCAGGGGACTGTATCGACCCCATACTTATTGCATCGGAATTTATCAGTACTATCGACATTGAGGTCAAAAAGCGGATCGATACGGCAAAATATGTTCTGGGTATTGGCAAGATCGAAGGTGGGGCACAGTTCAACCGGACCCCCGATGATGTTAGTATGCTCGGAAGTTATCGTACATTCGATGACAATGATACAAGAACCATCGATGATATGATCAAGCAGAATCTCGATTATCTGATGAAAAAGTATACAAAAGATGGTTATGAAGGCGTTCCGACATATGAACTTGAGATACTTCATGGCTATCCGGTACTTGTGAACGACAAAGTATTTACAAAGGCGGCATATGATGTCTTGAAAAACAAGTTTCCTGATGTCGATGGGAATGCCGAGCGGATCTTTGGGGCAGAAGATTTTGCATTCTATCTGGAAAAACTGCCGGGCATCTATCTTTCGCTGGGAACCGAGAACATCTTAAAAGGTATCGTGGAGCGTAACCATTCAAACAAGTTCGATATCGATGAAGACATACTGATTACCGGTACGAATATACTGCAAACCATCGTACTGGATTTTATGGAAAATACAGGGGATTACATTCCATGATCATCAAGACCTTTTCCGGTTCCCAATCATGGGAAGTCAGGGAACTGGTCATCGGAGTGCTGAATGGTGAAGGTTTTGAATACGATCCTGTAAAAGATTTTGATCTTGATGATATTGAAAGGTATTACCTCAAAAACGGCGGGATATTCTACACCGGGATCATGAATGGCGACATAATAGGAACCAGTGCTGTTCGGAAAATAGATAAAAGCAAATGCGAGATAAAGCGCATCTACCTTAAAAAGGAATTCAGGGGCAGGGGATTTGGAAGAGAGCTGTTCTTTAAGGCTCTTGAATATGCAGAGGAAAATTATCCGACGGTCGTGCTCAAGACGGATGCGGGATTAAAAGATTCAATTAATATGTATCTAAAAAATGGCTTTTCGGCGGTAAAAAAAGAAGGTCATTTTGTCCATTTTGAAAAAAAGGTTGCCTATTGACATTTTTTATCCTCCTGTTTTGCGACAACCTTCATGTATTCCAGCACAGCCAGAACATACATGCTGTGTGACCATGCAAGCGGCAGGACCGACCGTATTGTGCCGTCATCAGCTATCTGCTCGGGCATAAGACCCGTTGGATGGGCATGTTCTGCGCACCACACAATGAGTTCCATGGCACGGGTCAGGTTTCCCACTGCTATATGCCACTGGGCAAGCCAGAGCGTGCAGATTATCCAGCTGTTCATATAACCGTAATACGAATCATTGTTATAGCGTGCAACTCCGCCGCTTGGGCGTGTCAGTTCTTTTTCGATTGCATTCATCGTACGGCTGACTCGACTGTCATCCGGTGGCAGCACACCAAAATACCAAACAGCAAACACCGAAGTATCCAGTGTTGCATCGTCAACGGAGCGTTTGAAGCGTTTAAATTCCGTGTCATAGAAATACCTTGGGATCGCATCCTTTGCCATTACAGCAGCTTCTGCCCAGTGCTTAAATTCAGCATCATTACCCAGCAGGTGAGCAAGTTTGGACGCCCCATCCAGACCTGCATAGATCGTGCAGGCAGTATAGGTCTGTACACCTTTTCGCTCTTCCCATAGGTCAAAACTGGCAGGAGGAAGGATTGTGAGCCTGTCAAGCGAATTCGCAAGGTAGTTCGCAGCAGGTACGATCAATGATTCGAAATATCTTGCCACCGGCCAGATATTTTTTGACTCCTGCCAGTGATGGTATACAGCATAGAGCGGCAGACCTGTTTCATCGAGTTGTATCATTGGTATGGGGTGCCATGTGCTCCCGAGATTTCCTCGGGGAGTGTATTTGTGCAGGAAATACCCCTTTTTTGTGATCACTTTCGAGAAGAACTCAAGCACATCTGTACTCAAACCATGGTATTTTGCCCGGTCAAGTGCAATGATGGACCATGCTGCATCCCGTGGCCAGCAGTATGTATACAGATCCGCTCCAAACTGCTTGATTTCAGAATCGCAGGATGCTATCAAGGAACCTGTCACGTCTATATGGGAAACAATGGTAAGAAGACTGCGGTAGAAGATGTACCTTACATTTTCAGGCAGATTGCCTATCTGTTCATATTCAGGATGTACGGATGTGTGCCGGATCCAGGAATTCCAGAAGTTGAACGCGTTCTGGTAGATCGTAGTGGTACTTGATTTTTGCAGCCATTTATACGTACCTTTTACACTGTGGTATGTTTTCCCAAAGGCGATCCAGTAACTTATCCGGGCAGAATCACTAGGCCAGAGCACAGGTAGTGTCCATCCAATCGTCGAATCCACAGAACCGTGGGCAACAACATTGCCACTTAATGTGCCATCATCTTCCATGTCTTTCCATGTGCCTTCGAGTCCTTTCCAGTCAGCAGTCCCCACTGCGAACTGGTCAAAGGCAGGACGGCTGGCGTGCAGGAAATAACGGTCGTCCTTGTAATGGATCAAAAGATCCCTGTCAACCACTGCCGTATCTCCGATCTTGTTCCCCAATATTTTGTAGTTCTGGTTTGAAAATAGCCGGAATCTACCGGGATTGTCTGAAATATTTTTAACCTCAAATACCCTGTTAAAAAAATCACGCGACGGATGGGCTGTATCCCAGACAGTTACCCTGACTTTAAGTTCGGGATTTTCGAATATCGTTTCGCCGATGTTTGAGGTCATATTTTTTCGGGATGTTCCGGATGCATCAGCTTTCCCGCTCATTTCATCAAAAAAAGTTCCTTTCCTGAACGTCTCAGTGAAATCGGATTTATATTTTTGCTGGATCTTCCATGTATAGAACCAGGAACATCGCCGGTGATCCAGGTCACATAACCCGGCACTTATGGAGTTGCCGTGATTCTCAATGCCAACATGCGGATAATAGATATCTCGAATTACTCCTCTCTCGTCCTCGCATACAAGGAATCTTCCATTGCCAAATACCAATGGTCTGATTGTTCTACACCCCCCAGTAGCTACAATAACCTTGGCAGTGAATCTACTTTAACTTTTTCATAAGTGATATCTCATCGCAGTCGGGAAACTTCGGGCATTTAATACATCCGCTCCATATCTTATGCGGAAGAACGCTTTTCTCTATCTGCTTAAATCCTTTTTTCTCAAAAAATTCAGGAACATAAGTTAGTGTAAATACTTTTGTCACACCGAGTGCATTCCCCTCCTCAAGGCATGCAGACAAAAGTTTTGAGCCTATACCGCGTTTGGTGTATTCAGGTATTACGGCAATTGACAGGATCTCAGCACAATCTTCCCAGACTACCTGCAGGCCACAGCAGCCTATAATATTACCGTTATCTTCAAAAACATAAAAATTACGAATGGATTCGTACAACTCAGACAGTGATCGAGCAAGCATTAGCTCCTGTTTTGCATATGTGTTGATCAGATGTTTCATTGCATCAACATCTGCTACTGTGGCTTTTCTTAACAAATCCTTGATTATCCTTCCCTTAAGGGAGATGTTTTTATTATGCAAGTGGTAAATGACGAGCGTGAAGGGAGTTGAACCCTTGACTTGCAGCTTAGGAGGCTGCCGCCATATCCAGGCTAGGCCACACGCCCAACTTATTATTGCATATATAACTTAATTATATGCCATAGAAAATACAAGCTTCAGCGAGCATTTTCATCTTCTTTGTAATATCATCCAGTGTTTTAAACTTATTGGTGCGATCGTATCTACGCAAACTTTTAGAGAAACAGAACCAGTGTACTATATGCGAGATGATTACTTTTATTACTGATGAAATAAATATGAGTTACTGAGGTGGGGCATATATGACTGAAGT
This sequence comes from uncultured Methanosarcinales archaeon, assembly GCA_964597005.1. Lineage (GTDB taxonomy): Archaea > Halobacteriota > Methanosarcinia > Methanosarcinales > Methanosarcinaceae > JAFGQV01. Next base: position 4,693 of record CAZQWP010000132.1, read on the forward strand.
AAGTGCTAGTGAAATCAGGAAAACTACTGCGACATCCTTAGGTACAGCATTTGGAATAGTTATTGGTATGGTCTGGACGCAAGTTGTCCTTTCAGCTTTTGCAACAGGTGGAATAGCTTTAACTGCCACAGGTGGAACCTGGGCTCAGTGGAGTTATTTTGTAATTACAGCTTTTGCTGTAACACTG
>CAZQWP010000133.1:0-4777 GCA_964597005.1 uncultured Methanosarcinales archaeon
GCTGTCTTGTAGACGGCGGTATGTCACCGGTAATTAGGGATACATCAAAAGTTCGGTTGTGTCATACATTTTCCTGCCGCTTCTGTCAAGAAGGAGACGTGTCCACCAGATCGTGGTCAACGATGGAATGACAGCGATCGAAATGACAAGGTCCACAAACGTCCAGATGGTCGCAAACACCTGTGTGGAACTCACAAATTCGCCAATGATGCTAATAAAAACTGATAATGCAACCAGTATAATCCAGAGGAACAACACAACAAATTTGTTGTTAAGAAAAAACTTAAATCCCGTTTCCAGGGCAGTTATGGGATCAAGTTTGTCCACCACCAATGCATATTCAGAAATCGATAACATCACATTTACAGCAATAATGTAAAGCATCCAGATAAGAAGACCAATTGTGAGCCAAATCATGCTGCCAGCTGCTTCAGTGGGATTAGCCAGAAGCAGGTCTAAATCTTCAACCGCAAGTGCACCCGGTACAATAAATACAATACCTGCAAGCATTATCAGTGCAATAAGAATGTTTGTCAGGAATAAGTTGAATACATTTCGATTGGCGGAATGCCACATATCCTTTAGATGGGTATTCCCCGTCTCTGCTGCATTTTTTGACATGCCGATCCCTCCGGCTGTGAAGTATGACTGTATGAATATCATTAAAGGTATGATCACAATAAACCCGGCGATAATTGCCCAGATTTGTTCGGAAAATACAGATGAGAATATTTCTACTATCAGATCAGGAGAGATGAGTTCAGGGTCTAGACCTGCAGATGAGAGTTCAGGTACTATAAATAGTCCTACAAAAATGGTAAAGGCGACTGCCATTAATAGGCCATTCAATACAAAATTCAGAACAAATGGTATGCAGATGTTAAGATTTCGGGTCCAGGTGCCGAATCCTTTGTTAATTATGGTTCCAATATCTTCCTGCATTTGAGACATCCTCTCCTTTAAAGAATGTTTTTTATTAATATTCCAGTCTTATTATTATGTATAACGTTTGCGCTCAACTTAATCCGAGCATCAGAGGGGGTCTAGTTGCTATATACGCCTAGGTAATATATACCCTATGATTATAAGAAGCTATGAAATATGATATTACAATAACACAGGTCATAATGAGATTGAAAGGTGTGGAATATGGAGGACATATACGATAAAGAGATTGTCGTTTTAGCACATTGTCTGATGAATAGGTTGTCCCGGCTTAAAGGGATAAGGGGATTGCCTGCTATAAATACTGAGGGTATGAATGTAATCCAGCTCCCCTGCCCGGAAATGATCTATCTGGGTTTGAATCGCTGGGAGATTACTAAAGAACAGTTAGACCATCCAAATTACAGGAGGTTCTGCCGCCGGTTGTTCAGACCATTTGCGGATATGATCGAGCAATTCTCAAATGCAGGAATGAGAATCAGGATCATAGGTGTTCCAAAGAGCCCATCCTGCGGCAGTGAGGTGATCACAATTGGTGGTGAAGGTGGACGTGTTAAAGAATTTAAACACGAACATGTGAAGGGGATAGGAGTGTTCTTCGAGGAGATAGAAAACGAATTGGTGCGCCGCAGTGTGTTGTTTACGATTGAAGATGCGCGGAATATGTAGGTTATTATCTGGTTATTTTTGGCTTCAAAAAAGTTTGCAATAGTCATTAAGAAATCAGATATCAAGCCTGTTTTTTTAATACAATGGAAATCTATATAAACAATTAAATGGTTTCGAAATATGCGAACGGGTGACTTTTTTCATAACCCCCACTCCCCCAACCCGTTCGCATCTTGTTTTTCTGAATTGATACTGAGATCATCTTGTGATATAGACCGTATTCTGAAGGTTGCCCTGGTTGTTAGTTATCCAAAAAAAGCCGCAAATATTGCGACGTATCAGTTTTTTTCTGAGCTATCTGGAAAAGAATAAAAAAAATGGATCCGGCAATATGCCGGATCTTTTTAGAATATACCAGCACCGATGAAGAGTGACGAGAACAGGATTGCGATCATGTTCACGACCTTGATCAGTGCATTGAGTGCCGGACCGGATGTGTCCTTGAATGGATCACCGACCGTATCACCCACTATTGCTGCCTTGTGGGCATCTGAGCCTTTACCTCCGTGCTCGCCGTCTTCTATGAGCTTTTTAGCATTGTCCCAGGCACCACCACCGTTGTCCATGGTAAGTGCAAGTAGAAGCCCAACGATAATAATTCCAATCAAAAACCCACCGAGCGCTTCCGGACCGAGTACAAGCCCAACCATGAGGGGTACCACAATTGCCAAGAATCCGGGAATCACCATCTCACGGATTGCTGCTACTGTTACAATATCAACGCATTTGCCGTATTCTGGTTTTGCAGTACCATCCATAATACCGGGAATCTCCCTGAACTGGCGGCGAACCTCGTTCACGATCTCAAATGCGGCTTTGCTCACTGCACGCATGGTAACGGCACTGAAAAGGAAGGGCAAAAGACCACCAATGAACAGTCCGACAAGGACCAGTGGATTATCAAGGCTAAGGGTTCCTGCGCCCAGACCTACCTTGTACCTGTAATCTGCAAACAGTGCCAGTGCACCCAGCGCCGCTGAACCTATTGCATATCCTTTTGTAACTGCCTTTGTGGTGTTGCCCACTGCATCCAGCGCGTCTGTGATCTTCCTGACCTCAGCTGGCAGTCCTGCCATCTCGGCAATACCACCTGCGTTGTCGGTAATTGGTCCGTATGAGTCCAGTGCGACGATCATTCCTGTTGTAGACAACATTGCAGCGGCGGCAATTGCAATACCGTAGACGCCCAATGCAGGATCTGCTGCACCACCAACAACAAAGTATGCTGCAAGGATTCCGGCAACTATTATTGTAACCGGCAGTGCCGTGCTTTCAAATCCGACTGCAAGTCCTGATATAATGTTGGTTCCAGCGCCAGTTTCAGAAGATTTGGCGATGGTTTTGACAGGACGGTAGCTTGTGGATGTGTAGTATTCCGTGAAAACTACCATCAGAACCATAATCGCAACACCCACCAGTGATGCATAATACAATCTGATGTCGCCCATCAAACTGTCTGTCACGAAGTAGAATGCTACAAGGCAGAGACCTGCAGAAACTGCTACGCCTTTGTAAAGTGCTTTCATGATCTTTCCGTCACTGCCCACCTTTACAAAGAAGATGGAGATGATGGATGCGAATATTGCTACTGCACCGAGTATCATGGGATATAATATGGCAGATTCATATTGACCTGGATATTTTGTGATGAGAAATGAACCGAGAAGCATTGATGCAAGCAGGGTTACCACATAGGTTTCAAAGAGGTCCGCTCCCATTCCGGCACAGTCACCTACATTGTCACCTACATTATCAGCGATGACACCGGCATTCCTTGGGTCGTCTTCGGGTATACCTGCCTCAATTTTGCCTACAAGGTCTGCGCCAACGTCAGCGGCCTTTGTGAATATTCCACCACCAACTCTTGCAAACAGGCTGATCAGGCTTGCACCAAACCCAAACCCAATAACAAGATCCACATCACCATATAATATGTAAAAACCGCTGGTGCCCAATAATGCAAGCCCTACAACAGCCAGTCCGGTAACGGCACCGCCACGGAAAGCCACTTCCATTGCTTTTTGCAGTCCTTTTGTAGCTGCATGCGTGGTTCTTACGTTTGCCCTCACTGAAACGTTCATTCCTACATATCCGGCAGCTGCTGAACTCGCAGCACCCACAATAAATCCAATTGCAATTTTTGCACCATCGTCAAGTAGCATAAAGATCAATGCTGCAAGAATAATTGCAACTACCGCGATTGTCTTATACTGACGATTCAAATAAGCCATAGCTCCTTCTTGAATCGCGAGTGAAATTTCCTGCATTTCCTTTGTACCAGTATCTTCTTTCAAGACACGAGTTGCGAAAAATGCGGCAAATAACAAACTTACAAGACCCGCGACAGGAGCAAAGTAAATTAAGTTATCCATATCAAAACTCCTATACTGTATTTTTTGTTCGTTTTATATTTGTCTTATAATGAATATAATATCGTAGCCATAATCGATGCTACTTTTTATGTACATATTAGTGCATCCAGCTGGTTTATAGATGAATATAGAGTATATAAATTGTACATGACCTCTAAAAGCAGGTTGAAATAGAATACATTAAATATGAATGTATCGATTGTTGGAAAAGTCTAATTTTTACATTCCCCCGCCAATTTGTGCGAGTTCGAACTCTATTTCATCAGGTACTTCTGCCGTAAAAACAAAGACGTTGCATCTTAGTCTTCTGGCAGCGGATATTGCGTATTTCTGCTCGGCTGTAAATTCCTTTTTCTCACTTGCGATGCAGAATGATTTTCTGGTGTTCTTTACCATGAAATCAAAATATTGCGCATAAGCAGTCAAAAAATCAACCATCTCTTTGAACTCATCCCATTTCTCACACATATGTGTGCTTTTGGTTGATGAGTTTGCTACATACCAGTCCCTGCTCATATATGGGTATTCTATGTACTGCTGGTTTAGCTCATCGTATGCCTTAAATATCTTGTTAATGTCACGTTTTAAGCTAACCCATTTCCAGTTCTGTTGTGAAAAATACCGTGCTGCCACAATCTCGATGATTGCTTCTCTATCATCCTGCTCAAGTTTCATGTTAACACATATCAACTTAACATATTTAACTTTAGCCGAGAAGTCCCTTTTCGTAAGATGGGGGATGAAAGGCGTACTATCCACATATAACATTGAAAGATAACATGTTTATAGTT
>CAZQWP010000134.1:0-4675 GCA_964597005.1 uncultured Methanosarcinales archaeon
AAAAAAATATTAATACTATACTTGCTTTGAATTAACAAACCATAACTCATGGTGGTGAAAGATTTGAAAGCAGGTAAGAATTATCCACAGATATTTTTGTTATTACTCATAGTCACATTAAGCAGCATCACCTTCTCAGGTTGTTTAACTGCCGGGGGCTCTGATGACGAAGGGTTAGTAACAAGTATGGAAATGATAACCATCACAGACGCCCTGGGAAGAACGATCGAAGTACCCAGATCCCCCGATCACGTGATCTGTTCAGGGGCTGGTTGTCTGAGATATCTTACATACCTTGAAGCCCAAGACAAAATCGTGGGAGTTGATGACATTGAACAAAGGGAAACAAGATTTGATGCACGGCCCTATGCAATAGCAAATCCACAATTTAAGTCTGATTATCCTCTTTTTGGAGAATTCAGGGGCAACGACGACCCCGAGAAGATACTGTTGCTTGAGCCTCAACCCCAGGTCATATTTAAAACATATCCCACATCTGGCTACGACCCTATCGAACTTCAAGAAAAGACCGGCATTCCTGTTGTTGTCCTGAATTATGGTGACATGGTCAATTACAGAGATGACATGTACCAGTCCTTAAGGATAATGGGAGGGGTCATGGGTAAAGAACAACGTGTAGAAGAGGTAATCGACTTCTTCGAAGAAACTATCGATGACCTCAACAAGCGTACGGCAGATGTATTGGAAAATGACAAGGTCAGCTGTTATGTGGGAGGTATAGCCGCTTCAGGTCCTCATGGTTTCCAGTCCACTGAACCCACCTACACGCCTTTCCTGTTCACCAATGCCTTGAACATGGCTTATGACACCCAGGAACTTGCCCATGTAAATGTGGCAAAGGAAAAGATACTCGAATGGGACCCCGAGATGGTTTTTGTTGACCTGTCAACACTCCAGTCAGAAGATGAATCTAGTGCTCTTTATGAATTGCAGCATGATAACGCTTACAGGCAGCTCAGTGCTGTGCAATCAGGAGAAGTTTACAGTGTGTTGCCATACAACTGGTATACCCAGAACTATGGTTCAGTACTGGCTGATGCCTATTTTACCGGCAAACTACTATATATCGACAATTTCGAGGATGTGGATGTAGAGGACAAAACAATAGAGATATACACATTCCTGGTTGGAAAAGGGAATCCTGAGCTCGGCAAGGATGTGTATGAGACTATGAAAACAGCTTTTGGAACAGCTCCTTTTGTTAAACTTGAAGTCTGAACCAGTTTTGTATCAGGTTGTTATATGGAAGGCAATTCAAAGGAGATAGGAAAGAAATACAGGCAGCATACAAAAAGGAAAGTAACTGTTATCCTGGCAGGTACTTTTCTGCTTGCTGCCGTCTTTATGATCTCTATCTCAGTGGGTCCGGTAAACATACCTGTTACGGAAGTTTTACAGACCTTATCAGGTACAACAGTATCTGCACGCTGGGATGCGATCATCTGGAATATCAGGCTCCCTCAGGCTTTAACCGCTATTGTTGCAGGTCTTGGATTATCGGTTGCAGGGGTTGCCATGCAATCGATACTAAGAAACCCCCTAGGTTCGCCTTTCACTCTGGGGATCTCCAATGCTGCAGCCTTTGGAGCGGCACTTTCAGTAATGATCCTGGGAACCGGGACCATGCACAGTACAGGTGCAGATGCGGTCACTATAAGCAACCCGTATGCGACTACCACAGTTGCTTTTGTCTTTTCCTTGGTAGCTACAGGAATTATCATGGCTATTTCAAAGATAAGAGGCACATCGCCTGAGGTCATGATACTTGTAGGTGTGGCATTAGGTTCACTTTTCACAGCAGGCACTATGTTCCTGCAATATTTTGCCGATGACGTACAGCTTGCAGCAATGGTCTTCTGGACATTTGGCGATGTCGCAAGGGCAAGCTGGAGTGAGCTTGGTCTTATAACAGCAATAGTAATCCCGGCAACCATATATTTTGCCTTCAATTGCTGGAAATATAATGCCATTGATGCAGGCGATGAGACTGCAAAGGGTCTGGGCGTGAACGTTGAAACCGTGAGGCTTAAGGGCATGCTGGCTGCGTCCATGGTGACTGCTTTCATTATATCGTTCCTGGGTGTCATCGGCTTTGTGGGTCTTATCTGTCCCCATATGACACGCCGTATAATAGGGGATGACCATCGGTACCTTATACCGGGAAGTTGCCTGGCAGGGTCTTTACTATTACTCTCTGCTGATACTGCAGCCAGGCTCATGCTTGCACCCCATGTAATACCTGTAGCCATATTGACGTCTTTTCTGGGTGCACCTGTCTTTATCTACCTTATAATAAGGGGGTATTGAAGTTGATCATGGAAGTAAATGGAGTAGAATTCAAGTACAAGAGCAAGGAAGTGCTCAAAGATATAGAGTTTCATGTTGAGAAAAATGAAATAATGTCCATCCTGGGACCCAATGGAGTGGGCAAAACGACACTATTGAAATGTGTGAACGCGATACTCAAACCAAAGAGCGGAGCCATTCTTATTGATAACGAAGATGTACTCAAACTGGAGCAAAGAGAAATAGCCAGAAGGCTTGGGTACGTTGCACAAAAATGTGAGACTGCAAGGCTTAATGCTTTCGATTCAATACTGCTTGGCAGGATACCACATATGAGATGGAGCGTTTCAGCTGAAGATATCATGACCGTGGAGGCAACCATCAAGAAACTCAACCTTGAGGATATAGCGCTTCAGTACATAGATGAGATGAGTGGAGGGGAACTCCAGAAGGTTTGTATAGCTCGGGCTATAGCCCAGGACCCCAAGATCCTATTGCTGGATGAGCCTACCAGCAACCTTGACCTCAAAAACCAGATCTCTATCCTAGCAACAATAAGAGAACTCGTCAAAAAAGAAAATGTTTCGGCTATAATGACAATGCATGACCTTAATCATGCACTCAGGTATTCGGATAAGTTTATTTTCCTGAAAGAAGGTACCATTTTCGCTGCAGGAAAGATCACAGACGTTACACCGGAAATGATAGCCGAGGTGTATGGTGTTCAGGTTGCAATAGAGAACTATGGAAATGTGCCTGTAGTGATACCGGTAGCCTAAACTATTACAGAAATCACCAGATGTATGAGGAGGATTTGACCATGATGCACGATGACATTGACTGGAATGAAGTATGGAAGGAACAGACACTAAAGCATAACAATGACGGACAGGAAGTTGACTGCTCTTCCATCTGGAAAACAAAAGAGAATGCCAGAAGATTCTGGAAGATGGCAACAGAAAACGGGAAAAAAAGGATTGAAGATGTAGTCAAGTCCCTCAAGCTCACCCCTGAATCCAGAGTGCTGGATATCGGGGCAGGACCCGGGACTCTTTCAATACCGCTTGCTCAGAAAGTTGCCAGTGTGACTGTTGTGGAACCTTCGGAAGGAATGGTTGAAGTGCTCAAAGAGAAGATGGACGAATTCTGCTGTAACAATATCACATGTATCCAGAAACGATGGGAAGACGTGGACATTCAAAAAGACCTCCATGGTCCTTATGATTTTGTGATAGCCTCTTTTTCCTTAGGCTTCCCGGACATACGGAAAGCTATTGAAAACATGGAAGCTGTAGCTTCAGGACAGATATATCTATACTGGTTTGCCGGTGAGATGCCCTGGGACAGGCATTCCAGAATACTATGGCCAAAGCTGCATGGGAAAGAGTTCTATCCAGCACCGAAATGTGATGTACTGTACAATGTACTTTACCAGATGAGAATATATCCAAACATGGAGACGTTCTATCTTGATCATGAAATGAAGTTCGAATCAATAGATGAAGCTGTGGAATATTTTGCAAGCCATTACGGTGCAACCAACGAAAAACAGCTATTAGCCCTAAAAGATTACATTGAGAACAATGTAGAGAGTTATGATGGCAAACTTGTGTACAAAGGGCGTTCCACCCGTGTAAAGATATGGTGGGATAAACAGTTTTCAGGGGAGATATATGGCAACTGTTGAGTTTTTTTGCTAATGCACTTGTTACTCAAAAAATCCAAAAGTTCGATTTTTTACACTTAAGGATTATATACATAGTAACACAACAAAAGGATATTTAAACTAAAGAGAGAACTGTAAACTGGTGTTTTTATGAAAAAAGCAATACTTCTTTTAATGTTACTTGCCACTGCGCTTTTCATAAGTGGCTGTATTGGTAGCAGCAGTGAATCAGACGTCAAATATGTCCTGCCTGTTACTGACATACAGCAAATAAACGAGGCGCTCGAAAAGGGTCCAGTGTTGCTCAAGATAGGTGCAGAGTGGTGTCCACCATGCAAAAATCAGGACTTGATTAATGAGATTCTAGCAGACGAATATAGCGGCAGGGTCACAGTCATGCAGATTGATGCAGATGCGTCTCCTGAACTTGCAGACTTGTTCAATATATACTCAATACCGGACTCCTGCGTGATCGTCAGCGTCCAGGACGAAAAGTACGTCTACATGAAACAGGACGGCACTACGACCACTGAACGTTTTGATGCCAATTTCATCGGGTTTACGGAAAAAGAGCAACTTGCAGAAACAATGGATCATGCCCTGCAACTCAAATAAGATACTGTGGAGTATTTTCAGGAATTGAACTGCTCCACGCTTACGCATGGAGATTCTTACAAGTAACTACAAGTTGTAGCCCTGTTT
>CAZQWP010000135.1:0-4646 GCA_964597005.1 uncultured Methanosarcinales archaeon
CCATCCTATCCACAAAGCTGCGTGCATATCCTTTCGACCTCAAGACGAAAGTTCTCCTGGGAAACACCATACAGATGTGCAAGATACATTGCGCCTCCTGCACCAACACCTTCCTTCACATCCCCTGCCTTGTACCTGTGAAGACCCACAAGATGGGATTTTTCAAAACCCGGATCTGCTACATATACAGTCATGCCAAGCGTGTTCATCAAACCTGTGAAATTGGCGGTGGCATCGTCTGCGACATAGATGGTAGTAGCAACTGAAATATAATCAGTGACAAGACCCAAGTGTTTGATTATTGCAAAGACCGCCGCCATCTGTGTCCCACCTGCAAGCACGACCTCAGTATTCCCCATACCCGCAACAATACCTGCGACTGCCACCATCATGGGGTCTCCAAGGCACGTTACTGCACGTATGGGGTCATCGCGAAGACTACCGAATGTGATGCCTGAGACAGACATCCCCTCCCTGACCACCTGCTCTTTTAATTCAAGTGGATTTAAGGACGAACTGCTGCTGACATTCCCATCATAGCCAAGCGCATTCAGCACGCCCATTGCAGTGGTCGTACCTCCGGGAATGCTTTCGCCTATAACAAGAAGGTCAATTTTATCCCGAATTTCCCCCCCCAGTTTGCGTGCACGCTCAAAAATATCCTGTGCTCCATGGACTGCAACTGGCTTACGGATATCTTCCCCGGGTTTAGCTTCTAGGTCCACAAAAGAAATATCAGGAACAATCTTCAGACCGGCATTTACGAACATATGTGGAACACCTGTGAGATTGAGAGCTGCCCGTGTGATGATCGCTGGTGTCGGAGTATCGTACGGCGGTGTCATTGGCATTATCGGCACACTGAGAATGCTACCGGTTTCGACAATTTCCGCATCTCCTGCAGGTGTATAGTCTGTCAGGCTCGCTGTTTTCCCGGCTGCGGAGATTTTCGGAATATGGGCTGTCCAGGTGTTTGAAAGCACACATAAAAATAACGGTTTTTCAGGTGCATGAGTGCTTTTTGGCACAACCCATTCCATGGTAATCCCCTTTTGTTTTTTGGTCAATTCAGATATGAATACATTATTTGTCAGTATGTTCTTGCAACATATACCCAGATGCTGGTACCAGTGCCACATAATGGACATTTGGCAGATCTCTCTTCTTCCTGCCCGGTGGGAATTCCAAGTATTCCGGCACCAATCTCCTCTTCCAGTGCAAGACCACATTCTTTTTTACCGCACCACGGCATTCGAACGACCCCCTGATGGAGCTTTTCCTGTACCACATCCAGTGTCTCACAGTCGAATATGCGGTTGTTGAGGTCTGCCTCGGCTTTTGCAAGGAGGTCTGTCTGGATTGCTCCAAACCTATCCAGAACCTCATCCTTTATACTGGAAAGAGGTACCTGTTCTTTCTCACCAGTGTCACGGCGTACCAGTATTGCTGCATTGTTCTTCAGGTCCCTTGGTCCGATCTCGATTCTGATCGGTACACCTTTCATTTCCCACCTGTAGTACTTGGCACCCGGACGTCTGTCGCTTGCATCAATTGTAACGCGGATTCCCACCCCTTCCAGTTTTGATCTGACGTCCTCGCATGCCTTGAGGACCTCGGTCCCGTCCTTGAAGATGATAGGTATGATCACCACCTGTACCGGCGCCACCTCCGGAGGAAGCACCAATCCCTTATCGTCACCATGAATCGAAATCAGCGATGCAATGGAGCGCTCAGAGACACCGTAGCAGGTCTGGTGCGCATACACCTGCTCTCCTGTGGGGTCTTCATATTTGATGTCAAATGTCTTTGCGAAATTGTTGCCAAGATGATGGGCTGTCCCTACCTGAAGGGTCTTGCCGTCAGGCATCAGGGCATCCACAGCGATCGTATAATCCGCCCCCGGGAACTTGTCCCAGTCCGGGCGTTTGGATGGCAGGACCGGAATGGCAAGGCGACGATAAAACTCCTGGTATATTCGAATAGCTTCGTCAACCTGAGCTGCAGCATCTTCCCATGTAGCATGGACAGTGTGTGCTTCCTTGAACGATGTAATCTCACGGAGTCGAATAAGTGGACGTGTGTGCTTTGTTTCGTACCTGAATGTGTTCACTATCTGGTACAGTTTGAGCGGCAAGTCTGCGTGGGAGCGGACCCACAGTTTATACATGGGATATATGGCAGTTTCGCTGGTGGGGCGGAGTGCAAGTTTTACTTCTAGGGGGTCTCTGCCACCGTGTGTTACCCAGTACACCTCGTCCTCAAAGCCCTTTATGTGCTCTGCCTCCTTCATGAACTCATGTTCGGGTATCAGGAGCGGAAAAAGTGTTTCCTCATGGTCTTTGTCAAGCAGTTCTCGCATGATCGCATAGACATTCTTCCGGATGGAAAAACCAAAGGGATGCCATACGTACAATCCCTTGACAGGATACCGCACGTCCATTATCTCGGCGATCCTGAGCAGTTCATTGTACCATTCGCTAAAATTCCCTTTTGCAGGAAGTGATGCATCTTTTTCTTGTTCTTCCATGCTGTCACCAGAGGTTTTCAATTTATAAAAGGATTATTAAGTTTTCCAATAACACTAATTTCCAACTGGTTGTATCTTTTCTGATTCATCCACTGTCAGCTCCGATGAATCTACATCAAATACGATCATGCCAGTCTTCAGTTTCCCTGCTTCTTCCTGGGTGAGTGGCCTTGAAATTGCACTGTCTGAAATGATTGCACTGTTGCCAAGGGGGTCCTCGATCACAACCGTGAGTTTCCCTTTCCCTTTCATTGCATTTTCCAGTACATTCTGAACCTTAAGACCGTGGGCATATTTTGTTTCGTCGTCTTTGACCCAGTTGGTTGCTGTTATCACGACGTCCCTTATCCTGTCCAGAATGCCTTCTATGTTGGTCACATAGGACTCCGAAGCCATTCCAGGTTCTACATCTATCCCGAGTTCAGGGATACGGACCGTTCCAGAGGTCGAGCGGATGAACCTTGCATTCAGATCCTCCATGCAGTTGATAGTTATCTCATAATGTACTGGCTCTTTCTGGGTGAGGATCATTGTATCGGCGAACCTGAAACCGCAATCGCAACGCGTGGTTATGTACATTACTTTGCCAAAAAAAGGAATGTTGTCACTTTGCCATTGAATAATCAAATCCTTATGGCAAAGTGGACATGAAGTGCGTGTTTTGATGTTGGTTTCTGATGACGGATCAGTGGTCAATATTTCCCACCGATTATCTTTGATCGGTCGATCTTGACACCCATGGGAGTCACAAGTACCTGATCGTCCTTGATGCCTGCAATGTCGCCATGTACATCAGCGACAACGTCCTTCAGGTCTTTTAACGCACGGTCAAGCAGTAGTTTGTCTGCTTTGATATTCGAGATATCGATCATCAGTATATTCCCGTCGTAAACCTCTTTTTTCAGGTATGGGAGTTCGTTCAGGTTTGTAAGTTCAGCAACCCTGATATATGTCTCAGCGGGTTCCTCGGCCATTACTTTCTCGTATTTGCTCAGATCGAGTTCTGTGTATTCATCAACGCTGGTTGCGGGTTTTGTGCCGCTGCCAAATATTTTATCCATGAGATTTGCCATGATCCGCACCTTTTAATTCTGAATCTTTCTTGAATAGATTAATATTTCTCTTAATTAAGTTTGTTATTAAATGCTGTTCATAATTTTAATACGCAGTGAATAATTGTGAGTTCAACGTTAGTTGATGCGTTTATTTATTTAATGTTACTGGTTTCCATGCCAGTATTTAATGTTCTTTATATAGATACTCATGGTATTTTAAATGGTATCATAGTTCGATATTCCAGAGCTGGTCTCCCACATAGTGGATTGACTTGATTGCTTTTCCGGATTCTGCTTTCATGGCTTCGCCGGGCATGAGTGCGCGTCCGATGGCAAGGGGTTTGCCATGGCTTTCCTCCTTGATGATGACAAGGTCGCCTTCCCTGATGGATGGGTCTGCTTTGACGATTCCGGGGCACATTACGTCAGCACCGTTTGCCAGATACCGCACTGCACCTGCATCCACGACTACGGCAGGGGTTTTGAGTTCCAGTTCAAGTGCCCCGCGTAGAGTGGGAATGACTTCCCCCCCCTCATAGTAAAAGAGCGGCGTTCCGCCTATTAAAATAATGGTAAAATCGTCGGCTGTGCCTGTTTCGAACTTACTTTCAGATATTTGCCTGATGCTGTCCCCAAAGGTAGATATAAGTTCATGCACCAATTTGATCTTTTTGGATTTCCTAAGCTGGACTCTGGATTTTATCTTCAATTGACCACCCAAAGATGATGTTATAACCAGTATCATAAGGTGACTGGACGGTTTTAAAGATTTCGCGCAAAGCTTGAGGTTGATTTTGCTTTCGAACTTTGGACGAATGTCGAAAAAAGTATAAAAAATAGGAGTTGTTGAATATTAAGAAATAGTTCCCATATTTATAGAATGTGTGAATGGAACTGGAAAATGGGGGATAGAAATGCTTTCAATCAGACCTTTTGAGGAAGGCGATAATGCCAAGCTGTTATATATAGAGAAGTTATGCCCGCAAGGTAATGAAAAATATGCGATGTGAATAGATAAAAGTGATATTATCGCCAGATATGAATTATATGAAAATTGGAAAGTT
>CAZQWP010000136.1:0-2277 GCA_964597005.1 uncultured Methanosarcinales archaeon
ACGAATATCGGAATGATTATAAAAAGTGGAACTTGTGGATTCTTCGGCTAACGGGATACTTGCTAGAGTCCTATAAATGTGATGTTGATTGTCCGGGATTTTTATGTATCCCGGGTTACATTATCAGCAGGTGACGGGAATTGGTAGATGAGGCTGAAAGATCATAAATTTTCAAAATAGTTCCCCAACATTATCTCACTGAAATCTATAGTTTCAATACCAGCATCTACATTCCTATTGGATTCGATTTTCCTTTGTTCGATCATGAGGGAAGTGAGATGCCAGCACAACTTGACAATGTTGTAACTTTTTTCATACGAATATGATTTTGACACAAGCAAAGCATTATCCTTGTCCCTTGTATCCAGATAAACAAAACCCGGTACTTCACTTAATATCTTCCCTTCAGGTTCATCGTCATTAGCGGCTGCTTTAACTCGTAAACTTCCAGCGATAATCCTTAGACCATGCTTATAAGAATTGTATTCACTTTTGTAGGTCAGCTCTTTTGCACATAAGACCATTATATTACAAATTTTGTAAATGGCTTTTCTAGTCCGCTCTTGTTCCAGAAAATCGGTCGGACAATTTTTAAAAAATATTGACTGGATAGTGTCAAAATTATTTTTCCCGGAAATAAATGATATCCCTGACCTAGACACATCTGCAACCATTTTATTAAAAGTTGAGAAACTATAAGTGCTAAGCCATAACCAGACATTGTTTGGCTGTTTAAGTAATGCAAAGGTAATCGCAAACATTGTCTCAAGAGCATGGTACTTAGAGAAATGTATCTCTGCTTTCAGACCGGATATTAGAGCGTCTTCATCTATAAATTCAACCCCACTATTTTCTTGAATAATATCAAGAACTGACGTATGATTGTCTACGATACCTTTCAATACAGTAACCTTATTCATGATAAAATCATGCTGGTATAATGTGAACAAAGTTTCATCAAGATCATTTCCAGTCATTTTTGTACCTATTTTGTGCAGAAACCTCAATAATCTTATCCACGCCTCCTGACAAGAACTGCAAGAGCGATGACTACAACAGACATAACTGAACCGAATCCCGGGGCTTTCAGTTCTTCCACGATCTTTTGTATCTCCGGGGAAGTTTTATTTTCATCGATCAGGTTCTCAACGGCTGATGCGGCTGCTTCTGCAGCAATCTGTGCCGCGGTCTCGGCTGCTTCGGACGCAATGCTGGATTCCACCTCGAAGGTCTTTGTGTGGGTTGAACGTGTACCGTCTCCTGCAACTGTGGTGACGATCACCTCATGGGTTCCTGCTTCAAGGCTCTCGGCAACTGTGGAGTACGTCCCTGCATCAACATCGCTTCTCTGATCTATTTGCTTGCCGTCAAGAAGTACCTGTACCTTTGAAATATCCCCGTTGTCAATAGCATAACGAATAATCGCAATATTCCCTTCACGGATCTTGCCACCATTCGGACCTTCCACAGTTATTCCCACATCTGTCTGAACAACGATATCTTCTCTCTGGGAAACCTGTTCAAGAAAGATAACATCACTATCCGCACCTTCAAAGATACTCTTCACCTTTGAGATAAAGATGGTGATTGTCTTACCACCAATGGTTTTAGAATAGGTGAACAGGTCACCTACCTCAACCTCTTCTTTCTTCACAGGGGAATCATTCTTGCTCAGGGTCAGCATCACAGAATCATCTTTAAGGTTGGATGCATCCAGTGTATACCCGTCTTCAAGTTCAAGGGTAGTACCCACATCCACAGACCGTTTCTTGTCAAGGAGAAGGTATTCCGTGGCCTCTATCTCAGGATCGACAAACTGATTTACTTCCAGCTCCACGGTAAGCAGCTCCTCGATCACTTCAGTAGGAGTGATGCGAATAACCAGAAAGTCGATCTCCTCTTCATCGTCTTCATCCTCGTTTTCAATGATCGTTTTGATATACTCGAAAGGATCGGTTTCTTTACCGAATGGGTCATCCACTTCGACCTCTTCGCCGTTCAAGTATACCCCGATCCAGCATGAACCACTTTTTTCATTAATGTCCAGCACCTTAAACGAATACCCCTGTTCAAGTGTGAACTCATCTTGGATTTCCGCCTCGATTTCCGAGTAATGTATCAATGCATTTGTTTCTGTTCCATACACGGGAGATACGAACATCGACAACAGAACAAACATGCCAATAAGATAATGTATATATTTCATAGAGACCACAATCATCCAGTATCAATTAAAATAATCATATTATGCAATTTAATATTATAATATCATAATAT
>CAZQWP010000136.1:2377-4638 GCA_964597005.1 uncultured Methanosarcinales archaeon
ATAATATCATAATATTCACAGATTAGTTTATCGGTTTCTGAAATCATTAAAATCGATCCCAACAGGTGAACCAATGAAATACGCAGTACTCATCGGAGACGGCATGGCGGATTTCCCGATAAGGGAACTAGGTGAGATGACCCCACTCCAAAAAGCCAGAATCCCTAACATGGACCATATAGCTAGGCACGGGCGTACAGGACTTGCAATAACCGTGCCAGAAGGTATGCCTCCCGGAAGCGATGTTGCAAACATGTCCATTATAGGGTATGATCCGCAGAAATATTATACAGGCAGGGCGCCCCTTGAAGCTGCGAGCATGGGAGTGCCGCTTGAAAAAAATGAAGTTGCATTCAGGTGTAACCTGATAACAGTCGATGACAACATCATTGCAGATTATAGTGCAGGACACATAACCAGTGAAGAAGCAAAAGTTCTGATCGAGACCATTGACCGCGAACTCGGGAATGAAAGATTTAGATTCTATCCGGGGATCAGTTACAGGCACCTGATGGTTGCAGCAGGCGGTACCGGTGCGAATGTTGAATGTACACCTCCGCATGATGTTGTTGGTGAGGACAAGGAACAGCATATGCCAAAGGGTGAAGATTCCGGGGTGCTGTGTGAAATGACCGATGCTTCAATGCCATTACTTGAGAAGCACGCAATAAATATCGAACGGATAAAAGCCGGCAAGAAACCTGCAAACTCAATCTGGCTCTGGGGACAGGGGTATGCTCCTGCTTTTCTTACATTTAAGGAACTGTACGGTGCAACAGGTTCCATAATCTCTGCAGTTGACCTGCTGAAAGGGATTGGCATCTATGCAGGGCTCGATGTTATTGATGTGCCCGGAGCAACAGGTTATCTTGATACCAATTATTTAGGAAAGGCAGAATACGCGCTGAAGTCACTCAAAACCCGTGATTTTGTATTTGTGCATGTGGAAGCACCCGATGAAGCCGGACACATGGGAGACCTCGATGCAAAGATACAGGCTATTGAAGATTTCGATGAAATGGTTGTGGGACCAATACTTGATTTTATACGTGGTGCGGATGAAGATTATACGATCCTTGTGATGCCTGACCATCCAACCCCAATATCGCTCAAGACACATACTACTGATCCGGTTCCGTTTGCGATCTACTCCACAAAAGAGAATAACATCGACGGTACACCTGCATTTGATGAGCGGTCCGTCATGTCCGGCTCACTGGGCACGGTGTATGCTGCAAACCTTGTTCATATGCTCATTGAGATGGATAAAACCGTTACAGGGTAGCTGGTTTCGATAGTTTTAAGCCTTCTATCGTCACCTATATTAATCATATCTGCCTATCTATTCTTGAATACCTAAAGGAGTGGTTTATATGAGATTCGGATTAACACGGTGGAGACCACATGCGGTCTCGAGATGGGATCCATTTGAGGAAATGGGCAGAACGCAGGAGCGATTGAGCCAGTTGTTTGAAGATGTGCTACCCGGACAATGGTGGGGTGGTACAACAATTTCGCCTCTTGTGGATATAAAAGAGGAAAACAATAAGATAATTGTTACAACCGATGTTCCTGGTGTCGATAAAAAAGATGTCGATATCGATATCAGAGACGATATCCTTGAGATTAGCGCAAAGTTCGGGGAGGAACGCGAAACTGAAGAAGAGGGATATGTCCGCAGGGAACGTACCTTCAATCGTTTCTCCCGTGCCGTCAGGCTTCCGGCAACTGTCACGGAAGAAGGTGCAAAGGCAAAACTTGAGGATGGGGTTCTGACCATTGAACTTCCAAAGGTTGCTATCGAAGAGAAGAAAAAGGTAATGATTGAATAACATTGCTTCATTGGTGATCGGTTAAGGGATGAATCATGACATATAGCATACATTCACAGAACCTATTAAAAAATATGTGGATGAATAAATCGACCACATAAGATAACTGATTTATATAATTAGAATTTTTCATCGAGTTGCTTTTGTCCAAAAAAAGTAGCATCAACTCAATAAAACTTCTTAACCGATTACCAATATGGGAATTTTCTTCTTATTTCTCTCGATGAAATGGTCTTAACCGCATTGATATATTTAGGTATATCCAATGTCGGTTTTGACTTGAAAATCATGTGAAAATGGTCTTTATCACATTCAATATTGAGAACTTCAACATCAAAATTTTCACTGATATTATGTACAGTTTGCTTCAATAAATCAATGACAAGAGGATTTACTAATGTGTGTCTTTTATATTTTACACATTGCACA
>CAZQWP010000137.1:0-4627 GCA_964597005.1 uncultured Methanosarcinales archaeon
CCCTGAAAGAAAAGGGAAATAATTTGATCACTTTATTTCTTCCGGTAAGATACGTAGAAATTTCCGAGCTTAAAAGATTAGAGTTAGAACCCGTAGCAAATACTTTTACTCCTTGCGAATACAGGTTGTTTACCCACTTTTCCCAGAAACCAACATTCTGGACCTCATCCAGAAAATACGTCACTTTTTCACTATCTCCAAACAATTCCAGAACAATATCCTGTATATCCTGAAAATTATCCAGATCAAAGTCTACCAAGCGCATGCAACTTTTTTCGGGGATAGAACTACGTGCTAAAAACGATCACGTTTTCCTGCGTAGATTCCACAGCTTGTCGGAGATGATTGAGGCTGTATTCCACACTAGCGTTCTTGTCCAAAAAATTCTATCATCGCAAGGAGCATGAATGCCTTTGTGGTCAGTGCGAAAAAGAGAATATATGTTATCATAAGAGGCACCTCAACAAATAACTTGCGTGGATCATCGCTCCCCCAGCCCCATACTTGCCATGCATATTCAGAATATACAACATATATGACCAAATAAACCACCAGTGCCAGAATGCCCACTATAAATGAAGTCCGGGCGCGGGTCTGGATCTTACTTTTTCGTTGTGTATTGAATGTGTGACGGCTGGAAAATGTTGATAGAATGATGAACAGGCAGATAAGCATAGCAATGGCCGTGATTAACGATGGTGAGAGATGGTTAAACACTCCATCTTCATCAAACGTTCGCAAGGGGATCAATTTGAAGAATTTGTTTGAAAGCGGAAACAAAATCGAGATGCTTGCCAGAATGCCCCACAGGTTCTGAAGAAAAGCAATGAATTCCCTGAATTCTTCCAAGAATTCCTTTCCTTTACCTGACGAAGTCATTTCTGCCCCCACATTAAGGTTATATTGTTCGTTTTTCTTTATTATTCTTCTCCATTAGAATTACTCAATTATAATCTAAAATAAGAACGTGTGACTGATCTGAAATCCAAAATGCATTTCATAATCTCGATTCCCAATGGTGGCATCCAGCCATATCGCAATCACGGACCAAATTAAAAATCTGGACGTGATGGGGGATGCCCATCATCCAGCCAATAACAAAAGTCAACCGCTTGGAATAATTATTTTTTCTTTTTCGTTGCCTTTGCAAGCTTCTTCTTTGCATCAGCACTTCCGGAAGCAGCCAATTTTTCAAGTCCTTCCAGTTTTGCCTTTTTCTTGCCACTCTTCCGTTCTTTATCTTTTTTAGACATTGCCATAGGAGATATAGTCTTAATTCTAAACTATTTAAATGATTCCAGAATAATCCGGTTGTTTCAGGGTATCAATACAGTATCTGCGCTCATATCTTAAATCTCAAAAGTGCAGCTATGCCCCCAAGTGCGTGCAACTTCTTCCCGGGCTCGAACTCAGTACTGAAAACCACTACTTTTCCCTGCGCATGTTCCACAGCTTGCAGGAGGGAATCGATACCTCCCTTTTCGCGCTCAAGCCTGAGCATCTCATCTGCGATAAGAAGCGTCTCGATGGCTCCGTAATTCAGTGCGGACTTCACTTCTGAAATGCCGTATGCAGCCTTGCCGTCAATGGCCATCGCTTTTAGCAGTTCTTCCATCAGTGACGATTCTCTTCCGATCCGCGACTCTTCCATGATCCTGTCCACGGCACCCCGGCGTAGCACTTCCTGGAAACCTGACATTCCGATGGATGCGGTATCCTCCACCAGCGCCCTTGTAGCTATCTCGGGCTCATGGACCTTAAAATATTTCAGGAAATCCTCCTTGGTAAAACCCGGACCTGACACGACGATAGATTCCGATGCCGCAGCAGCGTGTACTAACTGGTCCAGTATGCTCTTGAAGAACACCTCACGCAGCGTCCCCTCGCCTTTGCCTGAGGACTGTGTTATATGGGAATACAGCTCGATGCCGTAATGGCGCACAACCCCTATATCGGCATCCCCTTCCTCGATTGCCACGAGAACCACTTTCGGTCTTTTCGATGCAGCCTCAGCTTCGTTCACCCTTTCAAGCTGGTCCCTTTTCCAGTACTTTCTGATGGAGACATTTATCCCGTCCTCGATGTTCAGGGTGTGGTAGGAGCCTGCATCCATTCCATGTTCGATTGGACCATGGACCCGCAGGCGGTTTGAGAACTTGTGGAACTCCAGCTCTTCCACCCTGATGCCGAGCCTGACAGTCTTTTTCTCGACCTTTTCCGGGCGCAGTTTATCGGTTGCTGTATCAGCTTTCCGCTTTGTGAGTGCAAAGACAAGGTCCCCTTTTTCGATGATGTATTTCAGGTGCCACAGGTCATCAAGGGTTTCCGGGGTAAGCGATATCTCGCCTTCCTTTCCTCTTAACTGTCTCTTCGTAACTCTCATGATGATACCTGCCGGGATGTTCCGTGTTGTTCTTCACGTTCCAATTCTCGTTTATCCCTTATTCATTCCTTGTTTACTTCTTGATATCCGATTCTCCCGGCGGCAGCATCCTGGCAATCTGGTCCGGGGATGCTACCTGCTTGGTGAACTGCACGTCTTTTAATTCATCCACATAGATGCGGTATATCTTTTTCGACAGGTCGTTCTGGTTGAACTTCCCGGGTATTACCTCGACCACATTACTGGCATGTTTTTTGACCGCAGATACAGGACCGCCGATTACACGTGTCTCCCCTGTAAGTTCGAGACCCACTGCAACCCTGAGCTGCACATCCCTGTAATAGTTACGGTCACCACGGATGATGAAAGCACCTTTTCTCACATACTCGCCAGACTCTGGTGTCTTTGAGACCTGCTCGGGTCTTATCCAGTAGCAATCGCCGCTGAACTGTCCTGCTTTCCAGATGCTTGAGTAGGAGACCACGAACTCGGCAGCTTCCCGAAGCGTGGTCTCAGGAACTTCCTTACCCTCCGTCTTGATCACTGTCATGGGGGCACCGGGTACATGTGTGTGGAACACGATATCTCGTTTTTCCATATACTTCTTGACGATGTCCTCGTTGGTGTCGGCATCCCTGCCGCCCACGACAAGGAAACCGTCGGATGAGACGAACCACCTAAAACGGTCGTACCAGTGTTTTTTCCGCACTGCTTTCCGTTTTTTGGGTGCAGCTTTCTGCTTTTTCTGCATTGCGGCTTTTGTGTTCTCGATGGCACGCAGTGCACCATCACGTTTTTTAATGAGCTTTTTCGCCTTTTCGTAATAGACCTGTGCATTCTGCGGGACAGTCTTTCGGACATCGATTGTTGCAGTTGTGCCATCCAGGTCAACAACAACATTGCCGGCTGCAGAATCGATGCTCACGATGGATTTTGCGGCAGGTATGGTATCCTTTGCCTGTTTTAAGATCGACCTGATCTCGTCCCATGAGTAACCCTTATTGCGGGCAGTGGTGAGGACTTCCAGTATCTCTTCCAATGCCTGGTAGTTCGCATATACCTTTTCTGCAATTGCTGTGCTTTTTTCAGTATCTTTTTCGAATTTACTAATCGCGCTTTCTTGCTGCTGCAACCGTCTTTCGAGAATCCCGCCCTTTTCCTTCTTTACGATTTCCACCTGTTCTGTTACAAGTTCTGCTGCCTTTTTCCCGAAGAACTCGTCCAGTGCGATGTTAAATGATTCGAAGTACTCTTTTTCAAGATCGTGGTATTGTCCGAGCTCAAATGAAACTGCATCAATGGGTTCCGGTTTGCCGTTACCTTTGATATCCTTTTTGACGATGTGCGGCTTGAACTCCCCTGATACGAGAGGCGAGAACACGTCTTTTAATGCCCCTGCGATGGAGGGGATGTCATTGTCAGTTACTTCCTTTGCAGCCCTGTTCTTTTCTATCCCGCCACTCAGGCAGACTTCTTCAGCTAGCACTCCCCCGAGGTTGAAGCGTGTTGCGATGGTTCTTACGATATTGGCATCCGAGGTGGCGAATGCGTCCTTAAGGTCGCTTTCGGTTGCATCCATGGGACTGAGCTGTGCCTGCGGATATTCATATATCTCGCCGCTACGGACCCTGCGACCTTTGAAGGTGACGGGGTTCATTGGAAGGATGATCTTGCGGTCATTGTCAAGAAGTACGACGTTGCCTCTGGAAAATAGCTCTGCAACCAGCACGGTCTCCACACCGCCTCGTATGATCCCGAACTCTATGATCCTGTCAAAGTCGTATTGTTTGACGGATGTGATGCGCCCGGCGAGTATGTGCTTCCTGAGCAGCATGGGGAACGACTGCGGGTTCTTAGGACTCGGGCGGGGATATTTGCTCAGGTGCACCCGTTTTCCAGCTTCTATGACCAGACTGTGCCTGCCCCTGCCAAAGAGGAAGAGTCCTATCCTGATCTCTTCGGGCGCAGGCTGGTATATCTTACCGATCTTTGCATCAATCAGAGAGTTCGGACCTGCGACGAGTTCGGATACAAGGGCTGCCACATCTGCACTTGTCATCTCCTGTTTCATAGGGGGTATAATGTTTGAGGTGGGTATAAAGGTTTATCCATGCATTGTATTATAAACATCAATTACCGAATCTATCGAAAATATTAGTTGAATTTCTCACAAAAATAAGAAAGAGTTTATAATGCCTTTCAATAATAACTAATGTGAAATGTTGTGCAAATATTTTGATGATA
>CAZQWP010000138.1:0-4612 GCA_964597005.1 uncultured Methanosarcinales archaeon
ACATCACGTAATGCAATAATAGGTTATGCAAGTTCTGTAGTAGTTGTTTTCCACCCAAGAATCTCATCGAGCAGCGTGATATTATCAAGCATGAGTGCACAGCTCCATCCAAGGGGTATGGCCCATGCCGGCTCTCCGGTGAACCTGTTTACCTGTTCTGGGATCAGTCCAGCTGTTGTTGTCCCTTTAAGTGACCATTTTATGTATTCAAAAGCCCGGTCGATCAATTGCTGTTGCTCAGTCTTTGATCCTTTTTCATCCTTAAGGGCCCTGGCAAGCATAAGGACTGCCTTTGATAGCCACAGTGTCGTCACGATCCAGGGATTGCCGCCGATGTATTTATCGTTATCGTACCGCATGATCCCGAAATGGTTGTTAACTGAAACTCTGAGTTTCTCATCGATCTCATCGATGAGCGAGTGGATCATTGCTCTTTCGTTACGATCAGATAGTGAGAGCAGATTGAACGGAACAAATGTCCCGAGTATGCTCGCATCCAGCGTGGGGTCCAGTTTATTATCAATTATCCCCTTTGCAAAATACCCCTCGCTCAACCAGAGCTTCTCTTTTGTTTTCATTTTCACAAGCTCAGCACGCTCAAGCCAGCGTCTGGCAAGTCCTGATTCTCCATGATCTTCTGCAAGATGTGCAGCAGCAACAAGCCCACCATACACAGACGCGTTTGTATAGCTAAAAACACCATAATACGTTTCCCACAACCCCATGCACGGTTCATGGAGACCGGTCATGCATCGTTTCATCAGGTACTCAGCACCTCGCAAAACCGAAACCCATACATCCTCCCGAAAATCCGCTTTCTTAAGCCCTTCAAGTTTGCGATAGTATGTGTCAAATGCATAAAGCGTTGAACCAGTCTCATCAATCTGGGTGGAGTAATCGAAATTCCCCCACGAGGGTGCTGTATTCCCATCAAGCCAGTATCGCTGGAACCATGAACCATCTGTAAGCTGGGTCATCCTGCACCATTTGAAAAACTTGTCACAATACTCTGGATACCCTGCATTCAGCAGGGAGATCACCACCTCTGCACCGTCCCTGTTCCAGCAGAACCCATATCCTCCGCACAGCTCAAAGTTTGAATCAAACTCAGGAGCAGCAACAAACGAACCATGTTTTGGATCATTCAGCAGGTTCAATGTAAGCAGTGAACGGCTATAAGCATCGAATAGTTTCTGACGAAATTGGTTCTGGTTCTCAAGTCCGGATAGGGTCAAAACATTTTTTTTAGAAAGCCACATGCTCCAGTACTCGTGTGTCCTGTCAAAAACATAATCAATAGGCTGTATCGCAAGTTCGCGCATTCTTTTGTACAACCGTGTTCTCTTCGGGGCTGCACAGAGAAATATCGTAATTTCAACTGGAGTATCATCTTTAATATCAAGGTCCCAGCCAACTGCAGTGTTAAGTTTGCCGATGTCCTCCCGATTGTTCTGCAGTTTTCCGTCTTCCATGTCGTATTTGGCATTTGTCCACCATATGGTGTCCATTGCCTTGCCAACCTGCCACTCTTCAAAATCAGGTACACCTTTCGTGCCGATATAATAATCCTGCCAGTACTGGACAAGCAGCCGTTCCTTTGAATCGCAGAAACATGAGTTCTTTTTTTCCATGTCACCAACATTAAAAATGGAATAATAAAAGAACTTACCACGAAAATGTTTGCTTGAGTTGAATATGAATTTTCGGATCAACACAGGAACATGAGGGTGCACAAAATCAAGGAGTGATACCCTCAATCCTAATCGATGGGAAAACGTTGTTGTCACAATGTTCGTGTCTTCAATATAACTTTGATTGGAATACCATTCATGACTATTTAACCATAGAAGCCGGTCCCCTGTATGGATACATGCCATGGAATCCTCAACATGTTGGGCATGGTCGCGCCTGGGGTAAAAAAAGCCAAATATCTCCCCCTTCATACCCATTGTCACAAGCAGTCTTGGGTTTCCAAGAATTACATTAGGCTGTTTGATCAAGTAGTCTCCTCTCGCAAAATGTGTTCAAGTTTTGCACCCGGCGGCGCAGGAGATACTATGTGTTCGCATATGTCGTGTCCCATGCTTTTGCATCTCACTTCCCGTACCTGCATGGGTCTGCCCAGAACCTCTGTCAGGAACCCGGCAAAATATCCGCTCATATACGCACACACCGGCTGCTCGGTTTCCCCATACATCTCAGCAATAAACGAATTCCTGACAAATATCTGCCCGCTCAGTGTTTCATAATCACACCTGATATCCAGAATTCCCCACCCGGTTGCAATGAACAATTCGTTCAGGATATCTTTGAAATTGTACTTGTCTATGGCAAGTATATTTTTAAAATACCTAGCAGCATGTGTGCCCCCATTAAGACCGCTGAGCATCAGTAGACCTTCGGATTGCGGAACAGTTTCGTTCAGTGTCCTGATTATATCCACAAAGCTTGTGGTGTGTGTGATCATCGCCCTCTCACCAAAAAGACTGAGTGGGAATTCTACGGATTGCATGATCTTGTTCTTAGAAATCCCGTAATCGACATCTAAAACAACGTCGAGGGTTTTGAGTTCCCTGACAAGTTTGTCAACATCGGTTCCTTTTCGGATCTGCGTAAAGATTACGTATTTCCCTTTACTTGGATGCTCTGCGCTGCTTAGGTATCCTGATCTGATATTTACTTCCATATCTGCCAGGAAGCTGTTGATGTCTGCCTGTGAACCTATTGTGTTGCTATAACTTATCTTGAACCACACAACATTTGTCGTCTCATCACCGGTACAAAAAATGCAAAGGTCCCGAACCATTTAACCCACACCCACAACGAAGTACCCAATAAGCTATCTCGCAGCCATTACATTAATCCATTTCGCTTAAGCGTTTAAACACCCAGGCTTTGAAATCCATGATCACTGCCATGTAGTTCACAGCCGCATCGAAAGGTGATGAATGTATGCTAAAATACGAATGCACATCCCCGTCTCCCAGCCACTTGGTGCACATATAGTAGTAGTGGTCTGATGTTAAAAGATGTTTCCAGATACGTATCAACTCCTCGTCTTTTGTCTTCTTAACATAAGGCTCAAGAAGTTTAGCTTCTTCGAAACACCGCCTTTGCATATCATTTCCAAGCCATGCACTGGTGTCGCGTTCCATGTCCGCCCATGAGACCGTAGAAAAGTCCCCAACATCGATCTCAGCAACCGGCCGGTACATCTCAACCACTTCAGAGGGCGTATTAAAAGTCAGTTTTTTATTTATCACCTCATCCGGAAAAGCGCGCAGGAAATGGTGGATCCCCGTATCTTCCCAGTGGTGTTCCCCGAAAGTCTCATAATCCATGAATATGTTTATTGTGTCCTCTTTCACCTTTGCTGCCCATGATGCCCATTTTTCAGCTGTGAGTGGATATTCGTTCCACCACTTTGCTGAAAAACGGTACCCTATATCGTCACTGAGTTTGAAGTTCCTCATCAGAACCGCAATGTCGCAGTCCATTGCCTTGTAGACATAGTTAGGGGAGCGCCAGCCAAGCAGATGTTCCACACCTTCTGCAAGTATTGCCTTATACCCGAGTTCTGAAACTGTCTTCGCAATGCTGTTGTTATAGAGAAGTTCCGTGTTCCTAAATACTGTGGGTTTTACTTTTAGCAGGTCAAATAGCAGGTCCCTGTGCTCGCGGATCTCTTCGATGAACTCGGTCCGGTCCTTAAAGAGTCCGGCAAGGGAATGATAGTTTGTCTCATCCAGAAACTCAACACACCCCGAATCAGCCATTTGTTTAAAGGTGTCAAGTACATCTTCGCCCCACTTTTCACACTGGCTGAGAAGTGTTCCTGTGATCGAGACACTGTATTTGAAATCACCGTTGTGTGAATCGATCGCATCCAGCAGTATATTGTTTGTGGGGCGGTAACACTTATTTGCTACTTTTTCGAAAATCTCGCGGTTCTTTGGTTCGTCAAAGTACCTGTTGAACCCACTGCTCTGGTCAGGCCAGAACCAGCGAAGCCTGTAAGGCTGATGAACCTGAAAGTACATGCATACGGATGTCACTTCCCCGCCTCCAGAACAGCCCGCCTGAAATCTGAAAGTATTGAAAAGTTGTTGACCGCATGTTCGTATGCAAGCTGAAAATTGTTAGAGTTCATATCCAGCAGTATATCACTTTGCTGAAGACAACCGTATATCAATTTTAATTTATCGTATTGCTGAGTCTCCCTGGCGTCCTTGAGTTCCTGCCCTATTATCATCAGTTCTTGCAGATACAGGTTCTGTACATGGTTTCCAAGCAGACTATGCATGCCGTAGCGTGCTGTTGATTCAGTCCGTAGTGTTGGAAGTTTTAGCTTCTTGTACCTGCAGACAGCTTCCATTGGTGTTAACATCTCGACACCATGTTCGTGCAGGCTTGCAGGTAGTTCGCGAAGGAATCTGCAGACATTTGCCTCATTCCTGTGATGTCTTGCAAGGCTATCATAGTTAAAGTATAGTGTGACTACATCCCCTTTCATGCTGCTGACCCAGAACGCGAACTTATCCGCAATTAGCGGATATCCACTCCATTTTTTTTCAGAGAAACGCTTCTCAATGTCTTCACTCAGGTCTATGTG
>CAZQWP010000139.1:0-4583 GCA_964597005.1 uncultured Methanosarcinales archaeon
GAAGGAAGCTATATGCTATCCTTCATGACCCATTAGAACCTTCTAATATCGAGTTTGCCCTATAGCCCTCTTGATGAGTTCCGTAAGGTGCGGGACATCACCTGCAAATCCCCTGCTGACAAACGAACAGTCAAGTGATATCGCAAGTGCCAGCGGGTTTAAGGGTGTATTGAACACGCCATGTGTCTGAATTTTTGTCTTCATCCCGATTTCACTTGTGGGGGATGCCTGCCCTTTGGTAAGACCATATATCTGGTTGTCATGCACGATCAGGGTAATATCTGGGTTTCTCCTGATGGCATGCATGAAGTGGTTCCCGCCCTCTCCATAGCAGTCACCATCCCCGGTAACGGCAAGTACCGTCAGTTCGTGGTTCGCTATCTTCGCACCTGTTGCAGGCGGCAGGGAACGCCCGTGAAGACCGTTGAAAAGGTTGCAGTTCAAGTAATGGGGAAGCTTGGCTGCCTGTCCGATACCACATGCAATGAGAACCTCATGAGGCGACCTTCCAATATCAACAAGAGCCTGCTTGATGGCTTTGAGGATTCCAAAGTTCCCGCACCCTGGACACCACTCGGTTTCATATTCACCATAATCCTCCATGCTGACCATTCAAATCACCCCCTGACTTTTAAGGGAACGTATTATGAACTCCGGACTGAAGGGTTTGCCATCGTACCTCAACACTTTTTCAGAAACAGATACACCCGCATATTCTTTGAGCACCCTGGCAAACTGTCCGGTTGCATTATTTTCAACGCAGACCGTTTTCTTCGATCTTCCAAGTATCTCCTGTGTCGAATTGACCGGCAGGGGGTAGATGTTCGTATAATGAACAAGGTTCACCGAATGACCTTCCATTGTAAGCATATCCACCGCCTCGGTGAGCGGTCCATAGGTCGAACCCCAGCCGATGAGTGTGACATCGGATTCCCCGGACCCATAGAGCCGGGGTGCCGACATTATACTCTCCAAAAGTTCCAGTTTCTTCATTCTCTTGTCATTCATCTTTATCCGGTTCTCAGGGGTCTGGTCAATATGCCCGAACTCATCGTGTTCATCACTGTCAGCAGCTACCAGTATATTCGCCTGCCCCGGGACCGCACGGGGTGAGACACCCATGAATGTGAATGCATATCGCCTGTATTTTTCCTGAGTGGAACTTAACTCATGAGCGGGAAGAATGTGTCGCTCTATCATGACCGTTGACGAGTCGAACCTATCACACGTAAAAAGTGAATCCGCAAGGTACTGGTCGCTCATGACAAAAACAGGGATCTGGTACTTATCAGCGATATTGAATGCCTTAGCTGTCAGGTAAAAACAGTCCTCAGGGGTAGCAGGTGCAAAGACACATCTCGGGAACTCGCCCTGTGAAGCATTCAGGACAAATTGCAGTTCACCCTGTTCGGTCATGGTTGGGAGTCCTGTGGCAGGACCCGGACGCTGGGAAAGGAAAATAATCACTGGGGTTTCGGTTATACCTGCTAAGCCCAGAGCCTCCACCATCAGGGAAAAACCTCCTCCGGATGTCGTTGTCATGGAACGTGCACCGGCAAACGATGCACCAAGGACCATGTTAAGGGCAGCGATTTCATCCTCTGCCTGTTCAACCACTGCATTGAAACGATCGGCTCTGGATGCAATAAAGGTCATGACCCCAGTGGAGGGTGTCATGGGGTAGGCAGCAAGGAACTGCACACCAGCAACAAGAGCACCCATTGCAACAGCATCGTTCCCGGATACCAGCATCAGGTTTTCCTGTTTCTCAGGTTCACTAATATCAAACTTGCAACCAGATGGATAATTCAGCTTTGCATAGTCATATCCCGCACGTGCAGCCTTGATGTTATTTTCAATGATCTCCTCGCCCTTCTTTTCGAAGGTGGAGGTAAAAACCCCTGCAAGATAGTCAAAATCAAAACACATGAGCCCGAGGGCGGCACCTGTTGCAACGGAATTTGAATATATTTTGTTGCCACTGACATCCTTTGCTATTTTCAATATTGGTACATGGAAAATGGAATCAGGGACATCCTCAAATTCAACAGTATCCCTGTCAACTATCACCACACCATCCGATAGTTCGTTGAGGTGCTCATCGATGGAAGCCCTGTCAAGGGCTATCAGTATATCAACATTTTCGGTCATTGCCATTATAGGAGTATCACTGACCCTTATCTGGAATGTATTGTGACCGCCTCTTACCCTTGAAAGGTAATACTGGGTAGCAAAAACATGAAATCCGCTCTTTTTGAAAGTATTAGCAAGCACCATACCAATGGTCTGCAGCCCCTGACCTGCAGCCCCACCTACCTTTATGTTAAAATCAACATTCATTTTAAACCCCCTATAATCGGACCCGAAAGGTCTTTACTAATGAAATTTTTCGATTGAAAGTGAAATTTATCGATGAACTATTTGAGCTTCATCCTTATAGTTGTAACTGTCAACATACAGAAACATATAGAGATGGTTACCTTTTCCCGAACGACCGCGTTCCCAGCAAAAGCCCGCCTAGGAAACCGAATATTCCAAGAGCAGGCAGGTATCCGTCACCCTTCAGAGTCAGGTACGTTGAAGCAATTATGACCACGGACAGGAAAACGTTCTTCGAGAACTCGCCCATGATGCTGTATATTTTCATGACATTGCTTTTTGCCTCTTTCCTGTCATGACTGAATCCCCGAATGGTCTCAATGACATCAGTGACACCTTCTGGATAGTTCTTCAGTATCTCAAGATACCTGTCTCCCTCAAGTTGTATCCCTTCCGCAGCTTTCTTGATGGAATAACGATCAGTGATCGCCTGGGATGTGATGGGTCTGGCAACATCAAGGAGGTTGAAGTCAGGGTCAAGGTCAAAACATACGGATTCTATCAGCAAAAGCGCTCTTTCAAGGGTTGAGAACTCACTGGGAAGTGACAGGTTGTATTTAATGGCGAGTTTGGCATAGTTGTCATTCTGTCTCTCTCCTGTTCCGTACTTCTGTTCCGCTATCAGAGTATCCATGTCACGCCTGAACCTTCCGATGTCGATGTCCTCCTTTCTCGTCTTCCCGACCTTTAAAAAGGCATCCGTTGCAAGGTCAACGTTCTGTTTATAGACACCATAGAACTGGTTCAGCATATCGCGTTTCAGTTCACTGTCAAGCTTTCCCATTGCCCCAAAGTCAATGAACGCGATCTTCCCGTCCTTCACAACGATGTTTCCGCCATGGGGGTCGCCATGATAGAAACCATCGATGTATACCTGCTTGAGAAAACTGGAAGCGATTAGTTTTGCGTAGTTTTTTCTTTCTTCCGGCTCAGCATCCGCAAGGTCTTTGACCTGTGTCCCTTCAATGAAATCCATTACAAGGATGAACTCCCTGCTGTAGTCTTTGTATACATGGGGTACAATGACGTTCTCATCGTCCTTCAGGTTGTCATGAAACCGCATCATGTTCCGTGCTTCGATCCTGTAGTCCAGTTCGCTGGTGAGCATTTCCCTAAACTCCCTCAGGAACGCATCGATATCGAAGTTACTGCCAAGTCCCATGACCTTTACGATGATAGGTTTCATGTCATCTATGATGGCAAGGTCAAGGTTGATGGTGTCAATGAGTTTTGGTCTGGATATCTTCACAGCAACCTTCTGTCCGTTCAGAACACCTCTGTACACCTGTCCAATGGATGCACTTGCAATTGGTTCCGTGTCAAATTCATCGAATATATCCATAATGTCCTGTGCACCGTAATTGACAACCGATGTGATGTTCCTGTTCCCGGGAGCGGAACACTCGCATTCATTCTGGAAGGATTCCTGCATCCGGTCAAATTCCAGGGGCTGGACCCGATCCTGCAGTTTCTCAAGTTCTATAACGTAGGTACGCGGAATGAGGTCCGGGCGCTTGCTCATCATCTGTCCGAGCTTTATGAAACTTGGTCCGAGTTCCTCAAAAGCGCTGCGGAGTTTTTCAGCATTGCCGCGGTTCTTCATGTCAAGGCTGCAGGTGCATTTGCCGTTGGAGATATAGTTCCTGTGTATGTCCTTATATAGCAGGGAAAAAAGGTTGTACTTCAAGAATACCCTAAAGATGGTCAGGTATCTACGCGACTTGTTGAACATCAATAACATATTGCCACTTTCAACAGATAAATTGCGTGGTTTCCTATTTTTTGAACTACTCCACGCTTACACATGGAGATTCTTACAAGTAACTACAAGTTGTAGCCCTGTCAATGATATCCGGAAATTTGCGACCTACTCTGATAGTGCGGTTAATGTCTGAGACTGGTATAGCCAAGGAAGAGATCGTAAATCTTACACATGACAACATGGACAGATATCATAAGAGAGGTTTGTGGGTTGAGAAAGCAAAGTGGATAAAAAAGGTAATTCAAAAGTCTATGAGATGCGAAGCCTTGAGGTGTTCCCTATTAACTCAAGCCTTTACACGTTACTAAAGGCTTATATGGGGTTACATACAAGCCCATACGTGATTGATAGAGTTAAACATGGCACGAAGCCCAAGCCCTTAACACTACGTATGATAAACACCGTGTTTGAGTCTACAGGCATAGCATGGTCACCACACGAT
>CAZQWP010000140.1:0-4547 GCA_964597005.1 uncultured Methanosarcinales archaeon
ACTAATCTTTAAGTTCATCGATCTTTTTCATCAAATCGATCGCTTCAGTTTTGCGTTTGCCTGACATTCGTTCGTATTCTTCCTCGCTGATGACACCTTTTCCAACGTCATCTTTCAGGTCATTTAACAACGAAATAATTGTCTCATATCGTGCTTCAAGCTCATGTAAATTGGACTTGTCCTTTTCCCGGGTGGCTACGATTTTCTCAGTTTTCACTTTCGGTTTAGTTTCCGAGTTCTTTTTAGCCTTTATACTTTTCTGCGCAATGGAGTATCCAAATATTGCCAGAACTATGAACCCGATCAGAATGTATGCCAAAACATTGGAATTGTTGCTCTGCTGCTTTACTCCAATGGTGATCTCCTTAAATTGAGGTGTTGACCAAGTATGTACTACTGCATCCAGATTAGACTCAATACTATCTCCCTGTATTTCATTTTCACCCTCGTCCGTTATGATCGGGTCCGTTCCCGCCGGTGGGATTATCCTTACGATCAAACTGGATATAGGATAATTGATGTATGTCGGATAGACCAGCATCTTGGTATAATCCGTAATCTCCCCTTCTGCAGCGACCGGCACAACATAGCTAATACGATACATGGGCGGCATACCAGCAGCATTGAAACGTTCTGCATCATTAAAACGCAGAATATTGTTGTCATAGGTATATTCAATGGAAACGGATGACATGCTTTCATTCATTTCCTGATTGATAACGCTCATAACATTCGCACCAGTTGGTACCCAGGTCATCAAATCCTTCGTATAATTTCCGCCAGCCAAATTTAGAAAGATAATTGTTTCCTGCACTGCAATGAAATCCGGATTTGAAAAGTCAACTTCGATCAAGTGCTGGGCCACAGCAATTTCGATGCTGTCGGTGCCAGAAATGGCACCATTCATCCCATTTTCTGCATATTCCGGATAGGCAAATACTGGTTGTGACAGTAATATGACGCAAAGCAATATACCAAGACAGATACCGACTCGCATTTTTGATAATCTCCTCTTATTAACAATAAACCACATATAACATGTCCATGAAATTCACTCGATTGACCTGCGGATAACATCCGAATAATGATATTAACATTCTGGATTTCACAGAAACTATGGGTTTCTAATCGAATTAATGTTTGATATTCTTTTCTACTAATATGCAAAAAAAAGGGTCGTGAAAAATCTGCGATAGCCTTATATATAACTATGTACAAATACTATGTCAGACAAGCGTCATATTTTAGACTGACAAATGGCTGACATAGAGCGGACTTCCGTCCGACTTCTGTCTGACATTTGCCCGACATATGTCTGACAAACAAAAGATACAAGGACGGACCATAACAAATGGAGCGTATAACGATCAGACTCCCGGAACAGCAATTAAAAATGATCGACTACATGGTTAATCAGGGTGAATTTCCGTCTGTTAGTGAAGCAATCAGGACGGCCGTAAGGGAACTTGTAGACCAACGAGGAGAAAAACTACTTCGCAGATCGGAAATGTTAGCAGCTTTAACGTAAAAAAGATAAAAACGCAGCAGAAATCCAAGAGAGGGGATGAATGTGCAGTCAATAGTACAGGAAGCGTTAAAACACACAGAAAAAGAAAAGGAATATCGTCAATCGATTTCTATCGATGACCAGCTTGAATGTTTTGGTCTCCCGAGGATCATGATTGTAGGTTGTGGTGGAGCTGGAAACAACAGCATAAATCGCTTATACAATATTGGTATTGAGGGTGCGGAGACCGTTGCAATAAACACTGATAAACAACATCTGGACCACATACGTGCTGATAAGAAGATCCTGATCGGGAAAACACTTACCCGTGGACTTGGTGCAGGCGGCTATCCAGAAGTTGGAAAAAAAGCAGCTGAACTTGCGCGTGGCACACTTGAAGATATATTCAAGGACACAGATCTTGTTTTCATCACTGCAGGAATGGGCGGAGGAACCGGTACCGGGGTTGCACCTGTTGTGGCAGATATCGCAAAGGAACAGGGAGCCATTGTAGTTGGAATGGTATCCAGTCCATTTAGGGTTGAACGTGCACGCACAGTAAAGGCAGAGGAAGGACTTGAAGATTTCCGAAGGGCCGCTGACACGGTAATTGTTCTGGATAACAACCGGTTACTGGAATATGTTCCAAACCTCCCCATCGAGCAGGCATTTTCAGTCATGGACCAATTGATCTCTGAGACCGTTAAAGGAATCACAGAGACCATCACCCAGCCATCGCTTATCAACCTTGATTATGCAGATATCAGGGCGATCATGAGTTGCGGTGGAGTAGCTGTGATGCTGGTTGGAGAAACAAAGAGCCAGGACAAGAGCAACGACGTTGTCCGGGCAGCACTAAATCACCCATTGCTTGATGTGGATTACAGAGGTGCAACAGGAAGCCTAGTACACATTACAGGTGGGCCTGACCTCAGCTTAAAAGAAGCAGAGGAGATTGCAGCATCCCTTACCTATGAACTGTCCTCAACTGCAAATGTCATCTGGGGCGCAAGGGTAAGAGACGATTATGAAGGAAAAGTGCGCGTCATGGCGATCATGACAGGTGTCCAATCCGCACAGGTTCTTGGACCTCAGTACGAAAATGCTGCTTTAATGGAAAAGCCCGCATCTGTAGGATCCTACAAGCAAGTTAATAACAGTCGTACCGGTCTGAACAGGATACGAAATGCAACTGCTAAACCACTTTGCACTGTAAGCAACGGCGGTTCTATAATTGACATAATTCATTGATCACAAATAGAACTAACGACACATCCGGTTTCAAATTCTGGAACTTGATGTGTATTTTCTTTTTTTCAAATTCAATAGATATTCTTTTTTACTACCTGCACAATCTAAACCTATATGGATATTTTAGTTGCCACAGGACATCTTGCTGAACAAACAGTAAGGGATTCGGCAGGATCGAAAGCAGATGTTATTGTAGTCGATACCGATGTTGCCGCCTTCATTACACCCCGTAGATTACTTAATGCTTTGAGAACGCAGGATATAACCAAAAAATATGATATCATCTTTATTCCGGGGCTTGTTTCCAGCAACTTCTCTTCAGTGGAAAAAAAACTTGGATGTAAGATATATCTAGGCACAAAGCATGCTTATGACCTGGCTTATATGCTCTCTTTTTTGGAAAAACTGGACTTTTCATCAACGATCCCAGCATGTGAACTACTTTCAGATGTGCGGCAGGATATGGCACTGAAAACCATACAGGAGATCGAGAATGCAGTCGTTCCGCTTATGAGTATAGGAGACCTGAAACTCGGCGGCGGTTCACGCATGAAGGTGATGGCAGAAATTGTGGACGCCACAGGTATGGATCCCACAACACTGAAAGAAAAGATACGCTCCTTTACCAAAAAAGGTGCAGACATCATAGACCTTGGTGCCTCACTAAACGCAGCACCCGAGGATGTGGAACAGGCAATTAAAACTGCCCGGGAGGTTTCAACTGTTCCGATAAGTATCGATACCCTTGAGGACAGTTTGATCAAAAAGGCACTTGAGATTGGCGTCGATATCGTTTTGAGTCTGAACAGCAGCAACATTGGGACAATAGGCACTGATGTTGCCAGGTCCGGTGCTGCAGCAGTGGTTATCCCTGACACGAAAGAAGGTGTTGACAGTCTCATCCGAAATATCAAGGCTGCGAAGGATGCCGGCATCACACGCATCATTGCAGATCCTGTACTGGACCCAATTGGACACGGGATTGCAAGATCAATAGTCAGGTACCAGGAATTTCATGAGGAATTCCCCCGGATACCCATATTTTTCGGGGTGGGTAACGTTACAGAACTAATCGACGCAGATTCTATCGGTGTCAATGCAGCATTATGCGGGATTGGAACTGATGTATGCGCAAGCATTCTTTTTACACCCGAATTTAGCTACAAGACACAGGGTTCGATAAATGAATTAAAAACCGCATCAGAGATGATGGTATTATCAAAGGAAAGGGACAGTTCCCCGAAAGACCTTGGGATCGACCTTCTGGTCCTGAAAGAAAAAAGACGGCGCTTAGATACCATTGTTCCGGAGAATGCGGTTACAGCAAAAAAGGCGGATATGTGGCGCATTGATCCTGCCGGGTGCATCAGGATCGGTATTGTGCCCGATATAAATAGCGGCACCGGTGGTGTGATCGTAGCAGACCACAAAAAAGCATCGATTGTCGGGGAAACGGCAAACAGCATTCTTGATACCCTCATTGAAATGGGGCTTGTGTCTACAGTAGGACATGCCGGATATCTGGGACGCGAATTAAAAAAGGCTGAACTTGCACTGAAATATAATCGAAGTTATGCACAGGATGACGATTTTTAAGTGCTACTCATCCCATGTAACACTACGCGCTCATTTGTTGAACTACTCCACGCTTACGCATGGAGATTCTTACAAGTAACTACAAATTGTAGCCCTGTTTGTAAATTATCGAGAAATTCCCGATAGCCTGTCCAATTAGCATTTTGTGATAGGTAACGTAACATGATATTGATAGCACTATTTCTATCTCTAT
>CAZQWP010000141.1:0-4496 GCA_964597005.1 uncultured Methanosarcinales archaeon
CGGTATTTTCCATAAAAAGTGAGGATAGGAACGCTGACCAGCCGATTGTGGAATTGAACCTTGTGATACGAGAGGATAAGGATAATGGTGTCGAAGTGCATAATATGTCCTTTGAAGGAGACGAAAACGCACTTATTATCCGTGACCCTGGAAATTATCTTGTGAATCCGAAGGTATCTGATGGCGTCGGGTGGTCGGACACCTTTAAAACCTCATTCACAGCGCACATTGTCACCACATCGCAGGAATTGCGGACCGACCCGGTTGATCCGGTGACCGGGGAATCAAGCTGGGGACCCCCGGCAGTCATTGGTGAAAAGGACAGCACTATCACGGTCTTTTTGAAAAAATATATAAATGAATCTCATGTAACTACTTAAACACCAAAAACCGTTTAAAACATCATACAGCTACGATGTCAACAAGCAAATAGGTGATGAATATGGATAGACCTTTTACATTCATAAATTCGGCAATGTCAGCAGATGGCAAACTCTCAACAAAGGAAAGAAAGCAGGTCCGGATCTCGGGAAGCGTGGATTTTGACAGGGTGGACGAACTCCGTGCAACATCGGATGCTGTCATGGTAGGCATCGGTACCGTGCTTGCGGATGACCCGAGCCTGACGGTGAAATCCGAAGAGCGCAGGAATGAGCGCAAAGCCGCAGGTCGTGAAGAGAACCCTGTGAGAATTGTTGTGGACAGTAAAGCAAGAACTCCGATAGATGCCGATATTTTCAAAAAGGGGGAGGGTACAAGAATAATTGCAGTATCCAATTCAGCTCCCAGCGAGAGGGTTGACGTCCTTAAAGAAAAGGCTGTGATAATAAAAGCAGGCGACGAGAGAGTTGACCTGCACGAACTTGCTGGAAAACTAAAGGAGATGGGAATTGATCGTTTGATGATAGAAGGGGGTGCGACCTTGAACTGGGGTATGATATCAAACGGGCTTGTGGATGAGATCTATTGTTTTGTCGGGAACCTGATAATTGGCGGTGCCACGTCACCTACACTTGTAGATGGTATTGGTTTTGCAGAAAACGAGGTTATGAAACTGGAACTCCGATCCTTTGAGAAAATGGAAGATGGAGTGCTTCTGAAGTGGCGTGTTGGTTGTAGGTGAATTCAGACTCCATGTACATTGAATGGCAAATTATACCAACTTCCCATACCGATTCGAAGAGGGAATACAAATAAAATAGCAGTCAGGCCTATAGCTTACAGACCTCGCTCTTGCGAAGCCAGTCGATATCGGGGTGGTATAGTTCCCGAAGGTCTCGCAGTCCCAGCTTGAGCATTGCCAGCCGGCTGACACCCAGACCCCATGCAAGCACAGGCTGCTTGATTCCCATAGGTTCGGTGACCTCTTTCCTGAAAACCCCTGCACCGCCAAGTTCTACCCAGCCCATACCGTCTACATATACCTCAGGTTCCACACTGGGTTCGGTATACGGGAAATAACCCGGTCTGAACCGGACATCCTGAAAACCCATGCGGTGGTAGAACTCCGAAAGACATCCAAGGAGATTTGCAAAGGACATTTTCTCGTCCATGACCACACCTTCAAGCTGCTCGAATTCAGGTGTGTGGGTCGGGTCGATGGTTTCCCTGCGGTATGCCCTGTCAATGCAAAAAGCCTTAACAGGCGGTTCCGGGTTATCTGCCAGGTACTTGATAGTGATAGCTGTGGTGTGTGTCCTTAAAACATTCCTGCAAGCAATATCCTCGCTCCATGTTCCGCCCCAGCCAGTGGAGTCAATATCTCCTCCATGTTCATGCACTGCACACACACTGTCCTTGTATTCCACGGGCAGTTCGGATGTACTTGTCAGATGGAAGGTATCCTGCATCTCACGTGCCGGATGGTCTTGAGGCTGGAAAAGTGCATCAAAATTCCAGAACGAACTCTGTACGATGTCGCCCTTGATCTCGGTAAAACCCATCTCCAAGAAGATCTGGCGCATCTGGTCGATCAGGCGCTGGTAGGGATGAATTTTAGCACCGTATATTGGTTTGGGAGTAACGTTAATATTATATGGCCGGAATTTTTTATTTTTCCAGTCACCACTTTTCAGGAGTTCTGAAGTTATCTGGGCAATCTCTTCTTCGATGACAATTCCCTCTGCAACCAGTTCTTTTCCAGCATCAGTTATCGAAATAAATCTGAATTTTTCCTCATGTTTTGACACAAGCTTTCGTTTGATTAACTCCTGGATGGTCTTCTTTTCAGCACCAATCTCCTCAAGTGTTTCAGCCTGCTCTTTAAATCTTGCAAGTATCTTTTCATCATCACCGACATCTGATCTGCCAGTGGGGACTATCATTCCGTTATCGATGGTCGCCCATCTTTTCCTGCGAAGCCACCCGGTTGCTATCCCTACCATTTTTGGAGAAAGGCGTTCTTTCAAGTCGTCAATTGAAGCAGGTTCTGAGATCGCGTCAATTATCTGGCGTTCTGGCAGTCCATCTTCTGCGTATTCGATGCCTTCAGGTGTCAATATAAACTTTTCAACTATTTCCTCATTAATTCTTAACAGCTCTTTTTCAGCAAGCAGGAAAGCTGCCTGCATCATAGTCTCAATCTTTAAGAGTAATTTTTCTGCAAGTTCTTCCGAGGTTGCTGATTCCAGTTCACCCATGGCAAGCAATACTTTTTTTTCATTGGCTGTAAGGTTGTACTGAGTGGTCATAGTTACACCTGATTAATTCTTTACATATATATAATCTTAATTTATAAACCATACTCATTCAGTCTGTCCCGCGCTAGTTCACGCAACTCCTGATGTTCTGTTAAAAAGCCGGACATTCGTTCTGATGCAAGTGATTTGCAGCTACCACAAAGGCGCTTGCCGTTTACGCATTCTGAATAGATCTCTGCAAGTTCATCATCGTCGTCGGTCAAATGGAACAGTAGCAGTTCATAAACAGAGCATTTGTCAGGTTCACCGCCTAACTTTTTTTGTTCATCCAGTGTTACGCGTCCACCTGTTTTTGCACTTTTGACCTTCTTTGCAGCTTCCTTGGGGTCATCGGTAAGGGCAATGTAGCTTTCCGGGATGCTGCTTGACATCTTGCCACCCTGCAATCCTGACATGAATCTGTGATACGTGGAAGCTGGCGGCACAAAAGCATAGCCCCCAAATTCCAGTTCAACCTGGCGGACAACATCAAGAAGTGTAACAAAGTCGTCTGTCCCGAACACATCAACATGAGCTTCAAAGAGCTTGGTATCACCGAGTGCACGCTCTGCCACCTCTGCAAGTGCACCTTCCGGCGCATTTTTGCCGCGAACGCTCAAATATTTACCCCTTTCACTATCCACGCGCCCTTCGATCTTGAACATGTTCATCTTATGGGCAAGTCCGCGTGTGAGCCTGATGTGAGGGTCCTGATCTGCGCCCACAGGTATCACAGTTGGCTTCGGTCCTCCAAAATCAGAAAGTTGCGGCTGCAAGATATCGGCACTCTGGGTAACTGCACTGATCATGTGTGCTATATTGGTCTCTCCACTGAAGCCGTAAATTGCGCTGAGTTCTGAAAAGTTTGCTTTGACACCGAGTTCAAATGTCAGGTCCTTTACATTTTCAGATTGAGATTGGAAATAGATGTGTCCTTCAGGTTCGAATCCCAGTGCGATCAAACTCAGGATATATTCATTGATGCCGATATCGCGGCACTTTTCCCAAGACATTCCTCGGACAGCATGTGCCTCACGGTCTGCAATACCCACAAATGCATCGCCTCCCATCTGCTGGTGCCAGATGATCTCATCCATTACCATCTTACCGCCGAGATGGACCTTTCCTGAGGGCATAAAACCGCTCATTACTGAAAAAGGTGTACCGTTTTTCATTGCATCTGTGATAAGGTCATAGCTCCGGTGTCCGAATATCACTTTTCTGCGCATGTATATGTGTGGATCTGAGATCTCAGGGTATAAGTCTTCAAAGGGTAATATGCCGAAATCGTCAAATAACTTTGAATAATCCTCGATATTCACTGAACCCCATGGATCAAGTTTCGTATTCATACAGTGCCTCTTATCTTTGATTAGGACGAAGATGATCTGTTGACTGTCCGGTTACGCAAATGAAACCAACAGTAGAAATACATATTGCTATGTAAATGTTCGTATCTGTTTCTCGTTAGTGGTAACTTGAAATCGGCAACCAGATTACGGAAGGACTACAATTGCCTGAAAAAAGAATTTGGTGTTCTGGGAATAGCCCGCTGCCTCGTTCTATTAGAGAAGGGCGGCGGAGGGGGTGGAAAATACAGACTTTGAATAGCTGAGGCTATGGAGAATTTAAGGACTCCGTTTTGGAAAAGCATGACATTAGGTTGATGCTAAAATGTTCAGTATTTTATCGAATTGCTGAAATTTTGTGTTTCTGTTCAGGCGCGAAATCTATAGAGCCCAAGTTTGACAGTTTTCACTCCCTTGTGAAGAGAATTTCTTCTCTTTCATCCTAAAATCATCCATTTTTTGTCAGGAA
>CAZQWP010000142.1:0-4402 GCA_964597005.1 uncultured Methanosarcinales archaeon
TCCTTCCATTGCGTGGAATATTCCCTGGAAATCCTCCTTTTGCATTGGAAGAAGTTTTAATAATGCTTCCTTGCGTGAATATTCATCTTCCACAAGTATCATCTCACGAACCGCAGGGATCCGGTCCTCCCCGAAAAACATATGTTCGGTCCTGCAAAGTCCAATTCCCTCAGCACCAAAGTCCCTTGCAACTGCCGCATCATGGGGAGTATCGGCATTTGTCCTCACACCAACCTTCTTGACATCATCTGCCCATTCAAGTATTGTTCGTAGTTCACTGCTAACGCCTGCTGTTATGAGTTCAACTTCCCCGATCATCACCTTGCCCTCGGTACCGTCAATGGTGATATAGTCACCCTTTTTGATGGTATACCCATTGGCAGTGAAAACACCTTTTTTCATATTAATGGCGATGTCACCACAACCTGCAACACAGGGTTTGCCCATTCCCCTTGCAACAACCGCTGCATGTGATGTCATGCCACCGCGGACTGTGAGGACGCCCTCGGCTGCATCCATCCCACCAATGTCCTCGGGAGATGTTTCAGTGCGCACAAGTATTGTCTTTTCTCCCTCTTTTGTCATCTCTTCAGCATCCTCTGCCAAAAATACGACCTTTCCAACGGCTGCACCGGGCGATGCAGGAAGACCGGATGCAATTACTTCTAATGATGCGTTGGGGTCTATCATGGGATGTAAGAGCTGGTCTATCTGATTTGGTTCTATACGCATCAGTGCTGTCTTCTTATCGATCAGTTTCTCATCCACCATATCAACGGCGATCTTGACCGCCGCAGCCGCAGTTCGTTTGCCAGTCCTTGTTTGGAGCATGTAGAGTTTTCCGTCCTCAATGGTAAATTCGATATCCTGCATATCTGTAAAGTGGTGCTCCAGTTTCTGGTATATTTCAACTAACTGATTGTAGACCTCAGGCATGTTATCTTTCAGGGTTTCTATGGGTAGAGGTGTCCTTATACCGGCTACCACATCCTCGCCCTGGGCATTGAAAAGGTATTCACCAAAGAAGCGTTTTTCGCCAGTACCCGGATCCCTTGTAAATGCAACGCCAGTTCCCGAAGTTTCACCCATATTCCCATATACCATGGTCTGGACATTCACTGCAGTTCCCCAATCATTTGGAATATTGTTAAGGCGCCGGTATGTGATAGCTCGCTGGTTGTTCCATGAACTGAAAACGGCTTCAATTGACATTCGAAGCTGCTGCATCGGGTCCTGTGGGAAATCCTTGCCGCTTTTTTTCTTGATCAGGACTTTGAATTT
The DNA here is from genome assembly GCA_964597005.1 of uncultured Methanosarcinales archaeon. Classification (GTDB taxonomy): domain Archaea; phylum Halobacteriota; class Methanosarcinia; order Methanosarcinales; family Methanosarcinaceae; genus JAFGQV01. Next base: position 1,282 of record CAZQWP010000142.1, read on the forward strand.
AGTAACCAGATCCTTGAGGGCATCGACATCAAGTTCAGTGTCAAGATTAACACCCAATTCTTTTTTCTTGGAATCAATGATGGATTCATAGTTTTCATATTCTATCCCAAGTACCACATCTCCGAACATGGTAAGAAAACGTCGGTAACTGTCATACGCAAGCCGTTCATTTCCGGTTTTGTGTGCAATTCCGACTGCGGATTTGTCATTTAGACCCAAGTTCAGGACTGTATCCATCATACCTGGCATGGAAACACGAGCTCCTGACCGGACTGATAAGAGCAGCGGGTTTTCAGGGTCACCAAAATTCTTACCGTTGACCTTTTCAAGTTTTGAGATTGCTTTTTTCACCTGTTCCAGCAAACCGTCAGGATACTGATTGTCTTTGAGATACAATAGACAGACTTTAGTTGTTAATGTGAATCCTGGTGGCACGGGAATGCCCATGTTGGCCATCTCTGCAAGGTTTGAACCTTTACCTCCAAGCAGATTCTTCATACTACGATTGCCTTCAGTTTCTTTGTTTCCAAAAAAGTATACGAATTTCTTATCTGGCACCAAATTACCTCCTGGTACAAAATCTAATTACTGATAAAGCTAATAAATATTGATAGTATTAGTTGATGCCAAAAGGTCTTATTTCATATTTAAAGTTGTGGTTGCACTGCCTTCATTATTGATAATAAATTGGTTCTAGATATATTTTTATGAGGAAAGTTTTGATATATGTTTTGATATATTATACTCTTGCGAAAGCTATATATACAGCGTAATCTGTCTATATATACTTTGGAATTAATTAATTTTTAATTAAAATGAGGGCGATATGAAACGACTTGGAACAGTAATGCACCTATCTGAGCGCAGAAAGCTGATTGTTCGTGGGGATGAGATTGGGTCTATTAAGGACTTACCCAGGATTAATTCAGTTGTTGTGAACAAAGCAGTGACACAAATTGGGAAAGTAAATAATATAATCGGACCTGTAAGTCATCCATACATTTCCGTAAAGATTTTCAATGGAATATCTGATTCTGAATTGCGCAGTTACATTAATGAAAGGGTATATGTCCAGTAACCCAAAAGACAATTTGATTACAGGGTCAATTGTTTGTGAGTAAATTATAGCGTTATTATTTTATGATTAATTAATAAATTCAAGGTGATGCGAAATGGTAGAAATTGAGAGAGTACGACATGCTGATTCTTCAGAGCGAGAAAAAACACGTGCCATGATAAAAACACGTAAAGAAAAAGAAGCAAGTGCTGAGGTTGTAAAAGCAACGGTAGAGTGCCCGGAATGCGGGAGCCGTAATCTTGAGCAGGATTATGAGCGGGCCGAACTTGTATGTGCGGATTGCGGTGTCGTGGTAGATGCGGAATTTGTTGACCAGGGTCCTGAATGGCGTGCGTTTGACCATGACCAGCGCATGAAACGTTCCCGTGTGGGTGCGCCTATGACTTACACCATTCATGACAAGGGTCTATCCACAATGATCGACTGGAGAAACCGTGATTCCTATGGCAAATCGATCTCATCCAAGAACAGGGCACAGTTATATAGGCTGAGAAAATGGCAGCGTAGGATCCGTGTGAGCAATGCGACCGAGCGAAACCTGGCTTTCGCATTATCAGAACTTGACCGTATGGCATCTGCACTGGGTCTTCCAAGGACAGTACGCGAAACCGCAGCAGTGGTATACAGAAAAGCGGTTGACAAAAACCTGATCCGTGGTAGGAGTATTGAAGGCGTTGCCGCAGCAGCGCTGTATGCGGCCTGCAGGCAGTGTAGTGTTCCGCGAACTCTTGACGAGATCGGTGAAGTTTCCAGGGTCAGCAGGAAAGAGATTGGCAGGACATACCGTTTTATCTCAAGGGAACTGTCATTGAAACTTATGCCCACATCACCAATTGACTATGTACCGAGGTTCTGTTCAGGTCTCAGGTTAAAAGGTGAGGTCCAGTCAAAGAGTGTTGAGATATTGAGGCAGGCTTCCGAGAAAGAGCTAACAAGCGGACGTGGGCCTACGGGTGTTGCAGCAGCTGCGATCTATATCGCATCCATCCTCTGCGGGGAGCGCAGGACACAGCGCGAGGTTGCTGATGTTGCGGGTGTGACAGAGGTTACTATCAGGAACAGGTACAAGGAACTGGCAGAAGAGCTGGATATCGAGATCATCCTTTAGACGATCGTTTTTGAAAAGACGGTCGTAAAGGATAAGAACGCAGGATTTCATGAACAAGAAAATCCTCCCTCCAGTTGGATTTACTTGGAGTACATATTTTTACAAAATATATACCGGAACAAAGGGACATCAAAATACTGGCAAAAGGCTGGGTTCCTTTGTATCCTTCAACTATTTTTCGATGGTCACCTTCGTTTTTGTGATCAAAACCAACTCTGTTTGATGGGATCATGTTAGAGATTCTAAACATGCTTTTGGTTGGATTTACGGTGGGTCTCTCAGGTGCACTTGTGCCCGGACCTATGCTGTTTGCGACCATCGAGACCTCACTTAAGAAGGGATGGCTGGCAGGTCCTGCCGTGGTTCTAGGGCATGCGGTGCTTGAATTAGCTATTTGTGTACTGGTAGTCCTTGGTGTGACATCCCTCGTCGGAAGCAGTGCAATATCCGCAATATCAGTGATTGGTGGTGCAGTCCTTATCATATTTGGTGTAATGACGATAAAGGGTGCCTCCGGTGCTTCGGAAGCATTTGACACATCTTTCGCGATCACATCCAGTCCTGTGGCAGCAGGTTTGATCACATCTGCCTCGAACCCGTATTTCTGGTTATGGTGGCTGACTGCCGGCAGTGCACTGGTATTGAAAGGGCTTGAGATCGGCCTAATAGCAGCAGTTTTTTTTGTGATCGGACACTGGCTGGCGGACCTTGGTTGGTTTTGTCTTGTGTCAGCATCCTTCGGCCGTGGAAAGAACCTGATGTCTCCTGCAACATATAAGCGCATACTGAACGCTTGCGGGCTTTTCCTTATCCTGTTTGGGGGATGGTTCGTTCTGGATTGATGTTAGATGAAAGAAGGGGTAAACATGAGAAAACCATGCATCAAAGTGCCAAAGATTAAAGGTGAAACCACACGTTGTATGCTGATCGAGCTG
>CAZQWP010000143.1:0-4392 GCA_964597005.1 uncultured Methanosarcinales archaeon
TTTACAAGTTCAAGAGAATCTGATGCATTACCATTTGTATGGGTTGAATATACAGGATATGTTCCTACCATTATAATATGGGATTTGTCCATTGGTGATCGGTTAAGAATTTTTATTGGCTTGTTGCTACTTTTTTTGGACAAAAGCAACTCGGTGAACATTTGCAATTAAATAAATCAGTTGCTTTATGTAGTCGATTTATTCATCAACACATTTTTTAATAGGTTGCCTGGATGTATGCCATATGTCATGATTCATCCCTTACACGATCGTATGAAATCAATCTACCATCACAAAAAAACTAATCTGCCTTAACGTACTTCTTTTTGAATGCAGATATATTGTCCCGGCTGCCGACCACAGCGACCAAGTCCCCGGCTTTGATCACCATAGATGGCGATATGTGGGTTATGATGTTGTTTTCTCCGCGATTGACCCCGATGATCGTGCAGCCAACAGTTTCCCTCAGGTTCAACTCTTCAACCGACTTTCCAACCATCTCAGAAAGTTCCTTCACATGGTGCTTTTCGATGGATATGCCTTCATAGAGCACAATGTCCTCATCGACATCAATGGGCACACTGTCCATACACTTTGCCGTCAATTTTGCAAGCAACTGACCTGCAACGATGGAAAGAGAAGCAACATAATCAGCACCTGCCTTGTACATCTTGTCAATGGACTTTACTGAATTCGCACGTACAAGTATGGTTGAATCGGGGTTCAGTCCACGTGTGATAAGAGTTGCAAAAATGGCATCTGTGTCATTGTTCAAACTAACGATCACAGTTGATGCACTCCCCACACCCGCCGCTTTGAGCACCTCCTCATCAGCGCCATTACCGCTCACATGTTCAAAGTCAACGTTCTCAAGCATGTGCGCGTTCCTGTCAACCACTATAAAACGGACATTGTTCTCCTGCAGAGTCTTAACTATGCGCCTGCCAACATCGCCGTACCCGAGCACAATCAGATGTCCGTTCTTTGTCCTTCCATTCAGTATCTGGTCTTCAGCCAATACCAATCACCGTGTTAATTTCTTTAAATTAAACAATTGTTCATTTCTGCCGATTGCAAGGAGAACCGAATTTTCTTTGATAACATCATCATCAAGCGGGTTCAACGACAGGTCACCGCCCTTCCAAATACCCACAATATTTGCCCCGGTTTTCTCGTGGATGGCAGCGGTTCGTAATGTTTTCCCTATCAACGGGCTTTTTGGATACATGGGGAACTCCACAATGTTCATGCCCTTAAAAAACTCCGTCGCTCCTGTCAACCTGCTCACAAACGGGTCCACAGCCTTAATGCCAATGTAGCGCCCGAACATGGCCTTAGGAGACACCACCCGGTTTGCACCGGCATACCTAAGATATTTTGCATTGGATGCATCTTCCACTACAGCGATGATATCAATGTCTGTGAGCTCACGGGCAGTCAATACAATGTTCGCATTCATCTCATCTGAATTGTTTGCAATTATGACCTTTGCCTTATCGATGTTTGCATTTTCAAGCGTTTCTTCCTCACTTGGATTTCCATAGATGCATTGAATGCCTTTTTCCATCAACTCGTGTAATGTATGCTCAGTATTCTCAACAATGATAAAAGAAATAACGTTTTCTTTTAGTTCATCGATCAGGGTTTCCACAAGGCGGTTGTAACCACAGATAATTATATGGTTTTTCAGATCCTCTGGCGCCTTTGTGGGCAGTGTGACCTTTACCGTTTTCTCAAGCCATGGGGTGATCACAAGCGGGAACAGCAAACCGAATATCATAATTATCCCTGACAGCTGAACAATTACCGAAAATATCATTCCGGCATTTGATATTAGAACCACATCCCCGTATCCTACAGTTGTCATACTGGATATTACCCAGTAAATAGCGGTTACAAGGTTGGTGTTTTCAAGATGAGACTCTGCTCTCGCAAGGTAGAGAAAAATCATGCTGTAAATGATGATCAAATTGATTGCAGTTGCAGCATATACTGCAATAGACTTTTTTTGCCTGAGTTTTGACAGCATCATCATCACACAATGATTGTATGATGTAGTATATATACTTTTGAAGTAAATTTGCTAGCAAATTAAAGATTCAATCATCATTTTTACCATAATGGCCATATAGCTTTTTCTACTAAGTAAAGAGATATTTAGCATGAAAGTCCTCACAGGTACTTTCATAATTTGTGCCTGTAATTCGAAGAATTTCATGTGCGTTTACTTATATGCAAATCTTACCCTTGTGTTCAATAAGGATCCAGCAAGAAATTAGAGAAGGTTAACAATGGATGCACCACTGTTGAATGATGTTATCATCATATTTGGACTGTCGATTCCTATTATCTTTATATTCCACCGGCTCCACGTGCCGACAATTGTTGGTTTCCTCCTGACAGGTATGCTGGCAGGTCCCCACGGGCTTGCGATGATAAATGCTGTCCAGGAAGTCAATGTATTGGCTGAAATGGGGATTATATTACTGCTTTTTGCCATCGGTGCAGAGTTATCGCTAAAGGATATGTGGCAAATCAAAAAAGAAGTACTTATTGGTGGCCTACTCCAGGTATTGTTAACACTTATTGTTGTTTTTGTTATTCTCAGTAAAATTGGTCTGAACGGCGGTGAAGCAATATTTACTGGTTTTCTGATATCCTTAAGTAGCACAGCCATTGTACTCAAACTCCTTCAGGAAAGAGACGAGATTGACACCCCTCACGGCAAAACAACGCTTGCCATCCTGATCTTCCAGGATATCATTATAGTTCCAATGATACTGGTAACACCCTTGCTGGTCGGAGAGACTGCGAATTTGGGCGAATCACCGCTTATTATTATCGGCGAGGGGATTGGTTTTATCCTGCTTGTGATCATAAGTGCCAAATGGGTCGTCCCGTACCTATTATATCAAATTGCCCGTACACGCAGCCCTGAGCTTTTTCTATTGAGCATTGTTTTCATATGTTTCTCAGTTGCATTGCTTACTTCCAGTTTAGGACTTTCACTTTCTTTAGGTGCGTTTTTAGCAGGATTAATCATATCCGAATCCGAATACAGTCAGCAGGCACTCAGTAATATCTTACCCTTTCGTGATATCTTTATGAGCCTTTTCTTTGTCTCGATTGGCATGCTTCTTGACATCAATTATCTTTTCCAGCAACCCGGACTTTTTGTGCTGATCGCTTTAAGCGTGCTGGTATTAAAAGCCAGTATTGCCGGGTTTGTAACAACTCTGCTCGGATGCCCACTTCGCACCACCATTCTGGTGGGACTGGCACTTGGGCAGGTAGGAGAATTTTCATTTGTTCTATCTATATTTGGTGTCGAATATGGCCTTCTTGATGCAAATATTTACCAGTTCTTTCTTGCAGTCTCTATTATGACCATGGTGAGTACATCATTCATCATAGCCGTATCTCCTCGCATAGCGGATTCTATCTTGCGGCTTCCACTGCCGGAAAGGTTAACATCTGGGATTCCAATGCCACAACTTAACGGCTTAACTAAAAAAGTCCGTTTAAAAGACCATATTATCATCATTGGTTTTGGGATTAACGGAAGAAATGTAGCGCGTGCAGCAATGTCAGCAGGCATTCCATATCTGATCATTGAAATGAATCCTAAAACAGTCAGGAATGAACAGGCAAATGGTGAATTGATCCATTACGGGGATGCAACTCATGAAGCAGTGCTCCAGCATGCAAATATCAGGGATGCAAGAGTTATGGTAATCGGAATTTTCGACCCTGTGGCAACCCGGAGAATTGTTGAAGTCGCTCACGGGCTCAACCCTGCACTTCATATGATCGTACGTACGCGTTATCTCCATGAGATGAAACCCCTCTACGATTTAGGAGCAGACGAGGTCATTCCTCAAGAGTTTGAGACGTCGGTGGAGATATTTATCAGGGTTCTGAAGAAATATCTTGTCCCTAAAGATGAAGTCGAGAAATTCATTGCAGAGGTGAGAGCAGATGGTTATGAAATGTTTAGAAATCTTTCTAAAAAGCTGGTAAATATAGATGATTTGAAACTTGACCTCCCTGATGTCGAAATAAGTACATTCCGGATTGCAGAAAGATCACTTATGGTAGGAAAAACCTTAGCTCAGATCGGGCTCCGGAAACAATATGGCGTTACATTGCTGGCCATACGTCGTAACTCACAGGTATTGTCCAATCCACATGGAGACACGGACCTCTGTGCCAATGATGTGCTTGTTATCCTTGGGGGTCCTGATAAAATTGCTGAGGTGTCTGGACTTTTCAGCAACAAACCAGAACCTACTGATCCGAATACTGAAGTGTGAACCAGTTGAAAGAAGCGAATGATACAGTGAACTACTCCACGCTTACGCATGGAGCTTCTTGCTTCATTCTTTGAACCAT
>CAZQWP010000144.1:0-4378 GCA_964597005.1 uncultured Methanosarcinales archaeon
ACTGTAGTTCCTTTGGCAAGATGAAGAATGTTTATAGCATTATGGTCTCTATCTAATACAAATCCACAATGATAAAATGCGTAAATTGCGCACATTCCTCAACATAGAAAATCTTGTTAGCCTAACCTGATGCGGTGAACAACAGAACCCGCAAGATATGGACTAATCCCAGAACCTCTTGTTCTTTGCATAATTGCGTTCTGCTGCCATGATATCCCTGTAGAACACCTCTTCGTCCAGCCTCATCTTCTGTATTACACGGGATGCGGTCTCTGGTCCAACTCCCCGGCTTGCAAGTGCGATCACTGCCTGTTTGCCATGTGTGAGTACGATACTTGCATTCCTGTAGACCCTCCTTATCCGCCTGATGTCCTCTTTTAAGGTGACCTTGTCCTGCTTCCTCACGAGTTTAATCTCGTCCTCTTCCCAAGGCTTCAGGGCCGCAATCATCTTCGAATCACAGACCGGACACTGCAATACCTCAGGTACGTTCATCACTTTCCGGTGGGATACCCACTTCTTGCAATGAACACAGAAAAGGATGATGCGGTCGTTCATGATCCGTTCCTTAAGAGCCAGCACAATGGAACGGTCTGCTTTTTCAGGCGCCACCAGATCCCGGCTCATTGCAAAACCTGCAGACCCAAGAGGTGTAGAGGTTGTAACCTTGACTACAATTTCCCCGGCTGTAATTCTTTGCAGTACTTCCTTTGCTCTTTTGATGTCCAGCATACCATGGAATATCTCCCGCACAACCTCGGTGTACATGGATGTGTCCTTATATATCTCAAGAAGCTTTTTCATGCTGATGCGGTCGTGATCGATATCGCGGCTAAGGGCCCCGAACTTCCGTGCAACATGGACCATCTTCCACTTCATGAGGGATGTGTTCTTGAGCGTCATTTCGATGATGGGTTCTATGTACTCTGGCTGGATATCGAGTATCAGATCATGTATCTTTGACTTGTTTACCATTCTTGGAAGCTGCAGCCTGATCCTGTACGGGTCGACCTCCTGCGCGACACTGCTTCCGTACCGGGCAGCCAGCAGTGATGTCATCACTTTTCCGATGGTTTCGTTTGTGTTGTGCCCAAAACATGCATTGATGATAACAGCTTCACCGTCATCCTCAATCACGATGGTATTGTCATCCGGCACAGGGTGTCCCTCTGCCACATGCTTCCGTAGCAGTTCAATCAGAACCAGAACCGCCTGCATATCGATAGGATATGTCCTTTTAAGATACTCTGCTATCTCAGTGTCTTCGCGTCCTTCGCTGACAAGTCCCGCAATCCGGGCACGAATGGCACCAACTTCCTGTGCCACCTCATAGGGTACAGGTATCTCTTCTCCCACCCAGGTTGGGATCTCGCCCACACCTTTAATTGGTTCAACTTTGATTCTGTCACGGTCGGGGGTCATCTCTATAACCCGCCACATGTCCCCTTTTGTGATGAACACTGCTCCCGGAGATACGAAATTGACCACAAATGCCTCATCCAGCATCCCGACGGGTCTGCCGCTTACAATATCGTAAATCTCGTACTTCTTTTCATCCGGGATCATGGAGAGGTTCTCGTAATAGTACTGCCAGCCCCTGCGCCGCTTTCCGAGCACATCAGAACCTTCCTCGCACCATACCATACGATGCTCTTTTATCTGCTCGACCACTCGTTCGAGTTCTTCTATGCTCAGGTCCTTGAAGGGATATGCCCTCTTCAATATCGAATATATCCTCTCGACTGTGATCTCGCCAAAGTCCAGTGCCATGCCACATATCTGGTTTGCAACAACGTCCAGCGAATTGACATGCGGGGATATGTCTTCCACTTTACCGTCAAGTGCCAGCCTTGTGATCGCCATGCTCTCTGCAATGTCATCCGGTCCCATTGTGATTATCGTACCCTTTGAGACCTCATATATCCGGTGTCCTGCACGCCCGACCCGCTGGAGCAGGCGGGAGGCCTGCCTTGGTGAGCCATATTGGATAACGTGGTCAACGTTCCCTATGTCAATGCCAAGCTCCATGGACGAGGTGCAGATAAGACCCCTGATATCCCCGTTCTTGAACGATTCCTCTGCCTCGATGCGGGCATCCACTGAGAGCGAACCGTGGTGAACGCCTATGGACGAGCCGAGAATCTTAAATCCAGATGCCAGCGCCTCAGCACTCTGGCGCGTGTTCACAAAGATTAGGGTTGAGCGGTATTTCTCCACCAGGTCTCGGATGATGCGAAGATGGGAGGCGAACTCCACATCGCACACTACCTTCTTTGCGATCTCAGTATCTTTACCTGATACTGAGGGACTTATCACATTGAACTCAAGCAGGTTCAGCATGGACACTTCCACAACAGATGCGGTACGTTGTGGTCCGCTCAGGAAATTTGCCACTACAGCAGGATTTCCGACCGTTGCAGAGAGACCGATCCTCTGGAATTCCCCTGCAAGTTCCACAAGGCGTTCAAACCCCACCGCAAGCTGGGTCCCCCGCTTGGATGATGCCAGTTCGTGTATCTCGTCCACGACCACATAGGTCACATATTCCAAGTTCTTCCTGAGGCGCGACCCGGTAAACATAGCCTGAAGGGTTTCGGGGGTTGTGATGAGCACATCTGGGGGATTGCGTGATTGTTTCTGGCGCTGGTACTGGGATGTGTCACCATGGCGCACCTGTACCGTGATACCAAGATGCCTGCCCCACCATTCGATGCGCGAGAGCATGTCTCGGTTAAGAGCGCGCAGGGGCGTTATGTACAGTCCAGATATGCCTTTTCGCTCATCCTCGGTCTTTGAGAGTATGCTGTTGAACAGGGGAAGCACTGCGGATTCGGTCTTTCCGGAACCTGTCGGGGCTATGAGGAGTGTATGTTCCCCTTTGAGGATATGTGGGAATGACTTCTTCTGGGGTTTCGTGGGAGCGGTAAAACCCTGTTTTTCAAGGGCTTCCTGGATTTTGGGATTAAATGATGCGAAAATGTTATCAAATCTCATTTTTTGCTCCTGCGTTTTTTCCCTGATACGTTTCTCTTTCTTGTTTCCGGCATTTTCCGGATGTTTTTCAGGATCCCTAGATTTGTCCCGTCCAGAAGATACACTTCTGCGTTGTCAAGGTCAAGTGCCTCCGATGAGAACACAGGTCCGAGCAGGTCATCATGCATGGATTCATTGAAGGCCACTCCTCCGCACAGCTCATTGAACGCAGGCATTATGAATATCCGGGGGTCGCTACATATTCCGTTCTCGACCTCAACGCCAATGCTTTTAAAGTGCTCCACAATGACGTCACAGTTGAGCTTGGTCCTGATCCATGCGGGTTCGACAATGGAGTAACCGAGTTTGTCCGTGAAGCAAATTGTGGGATGGTTGTGTGCCGAGATTATGTATTGCAGTGGTAGCAATTCGGGTGATGGCCATGTGTGCCCGTGGAAGTATCCCACGCCGTCTAGTACCGCACCCCTTGAAGGATGGAACTTGATATCCCTCCCCCGTGGCAGCAATACATCTATCCCGCCGTCATGGTTACCGGGTAAAATGTCAATTGGCGCGTATTCTGCAATGGATTCTAGGAAGTAAGGGATCTCGTCCCTCTCCTGCCAGGATATCTGCGGAACATTGTGTTTCACGTCACCAAGCAGTATTATCCTGTCCGGAGCGGACTCCCTGATGTATCCGCGGATGCGCTCAAGCCTCTTGTCCACCTGGCTCGGTATGGAAAATCCGCTCCTGTAAAGGTCCCACTCTATGCCAAGATGGATGTCTGCAATGACCAGTGCCCGGATGCTGTTTGTGACTACCAGCGCGGGTTCGTTGATGATGGGGATGATTTCGATGGCCATGTTGGTCTGATAAAAAGATGTGAACCGGATGTTTAAATGTGGCGGAGGCGAGGATTAGACTTTGTTAAAGATTGGTATATTTACTGCAGTTTACCAGATTTTACAATCACTACATTAAAGTTGCGGTTGCAGGGAGATTGGATATCGGGATAAGATGTTACAAAACAAATGTGCACAAATTCATGCTTCTCTATATCTTAAACCCCAAGAACGCCGCCATACTTATCTCATTCAAGTAACCATTTCCAAACCGGTTTTATGATAATTGTCCTGTCATTGATCTCCAGTAGTTCTTCGTCTTCAAGTGTTAAAATGTACCCTTCGTTTAACTTATATTTTGACATTGCATCCAGCGGCACAGTTCCAAAATCCAGTTATTTTGGCATTTATCGCATCAAACAATTTTCTAGATTGATGACGATGCCAATCGAAATCGATGCAAATCAATGTTAATCAGTACCTTAAAATAACTGGAAAATGATATTGTGCCGCATCCAGCAAACCTTCGACCTCTCGTTTTTTTGTTGCGGGATTATCAA
>CAZQWP010000145.1:0-4375 GCA_964597005.1 uncultured Methanosarcinales archaeon
AACTTGTAGTTACTTGTAAGAATCTCCATGCGTAAGCGTGGAGTAGTTCAAACAAAGGGATAGCATTTACGATGTTGTGTGTATACACGTAAATTTGATGTACTAAAAACATACTCTACTACCCATGAAAAAAATCGTCATCATTGACTACGGGCTTGGTAATCTTCGAAGCGTCTGCAAAGGTCTGGAATATGTAGATGCTTCACCATTAATCTCAAGCGACCCCGAGGAGATATTAAGTGCAGACGGTGTGATTTTACCAGGAGTCGGGGCATTTATCGATGCCATGAGAAATATTAAGCCACTAAAGGATGTTATCCATGAATACGCTAACTCCGGCAGACCCATGCTTGGGATATGTCTGGGGCAGCAGATGATGATGAGCGAATCAGAAGAAGGAGGAATTACAGAAGGACTCAGCCTTGTGCCTGGCCGCGTTGTCCGGTTCCCGCACACCCCGTTGAAGGTTCCCCATATGGGGTGGAATTCCATCAATATCAGAACGAAACATCCTTTTTTTGAAGGCATTCCTGATGAGACATACGTCTATTTCGTACACTCCTATTATGTAAGCACAGATGCTTCGCACACCTTTGCATCCTGCAAATATGGCATAGAATTTGCAGCGTCTGTATTAAATGATTCCGGAAACGTAATAGGAACGCAGTTCCATCCGGAAAAAAGCGGGGATATGGGATTGAAGATGCTTCAGAATTTTGTAGGGATGTGTTGATTAAGATTATAAGAGGCTAAATATGGATATTGAAGGTTATGCAAAACGGGGTCTGGTCAACAATGACCCAAAGATCGAAGAAAAACTGGCTGCAAGGATACTCGAGGTTAAAAATACTACTCCGGAACATGCCCGGAAACTTGCGAAGGCTGCTATCATAGAGGCAAAGGCGACACTGCATGTCAGCGGCGATGTGCTCACACCAACTGTCTCGGGTGTTACAATGGGCCAGTTCGGTGTTGGTTCACGGGGAATGGGCGATTTCTATACCCATGAAAAGATCGCAGAGGTCATCGGAAAAACGAGTGCAGTGGTTGACACATCCCATCTTGATGATTCGGGCGCCGTCAGGATAAGTGGTAATAACGAGTACCTTATAGTAACAGTAGATGGTATCCATTCACGCCTGAGCGATTTCTCATTCCTTGCAGGGTTTCACGTAGCAAGGGCATCACTTCGCGATGTATATGTCATGGGTGCACGTCCGGTTGCACTTCTCTCTGACATCCATGTTGCCGATGACGGGGATGTTGCAAAGATATTTGACCACATCGCAGGGATCACCACGGTCTCGGAACTCACCGGCATTCCACTTGTAACAGGAAGCACGCTTCGTATCGGTGGGGATATGGTTATCGGTGAACGCATGACAGGCGGAGTCGGTGCAGTTGGCGTGACATCTGACCTGACATCCAGAGTACAGGCAGAGGTCGGGGACGTTATCCTTATGACAGAAGGCGCTGGCGGTGGCACCATTTCCACAACTGCGCTATACTATGGTATGCATGAGGTGGTCGACGAGACCATCAACATCAAATTCATTGAGGCGTGTGAGGCACTCATAAAGTCAGGACTTACAAGCCATATCCATGCCATGACTGATGTCACCAACGGTGGGATTCGCGGCGATGCAAAGGAGATCTCAAGAACAGCAGGTGTAAAACTTGTGTTTGAAGAATCCCGGATGCGCCCGCTGGTAAACCCTGTTGTGCTTGAGATGCTCGAATCTCTTGAGATCGACTATCTTGGCGTTTCCCTTGACGCACTGCTCATAATTGCACCTGACGTTTTTGCGGCTGATATCATGCGAACCGTAAGGGACTCAGGAGTTTTGATCGATGTCATAGGCAGGATAGAAGATGGCAGCGGCGCAGAGATAATAATCAATGGAAAAAAGAACGACTTTACTCCACGGTTCAGGGAATCTGCCTACACGCCGATTAAGAAGATGATAGGCGAGGAAGAGCCACGTGACTTTGAGGAGATGAAACGTGCTGTTGACAATGCAGCGATTGAGGCAGTGGAGAAAAAACGGCGCGTGATAGAAATGATACGGAGCCAGTGACCAACTTTCAGATTTGGCCCGGACTACACGCGTTTTACCACAAGCATCGGGCCGTTCTTACCTACAATCTCGACCTTTTCTTCTTTTTCGATCAACTCATCAGCGCGCGCTTTCCAGTACTCCCCTTTGTACATCACAAAACCCGGTACTTCGGGAGTAATCTGGTCAATAGTTTCGGCAACATCTCCTATCATCTCACCGATTACTGGTTTCCTGTGCCTGACCTCAATCACCTTGTATATTGCAAACATAAGGATAATCCCAATAACCAGCGTCGGTGCAACAATTGCTGCGATTACCGTTTTTTGGAAGTCTGCAGGCGTATAGAAGCGTGGATAACTAAGGGGTACAAGAAAGATGCTACCCACAATGATACATATCATGCCTGCAATGCCGAAGACCCCAAAACCTGGAGCCTGAAATTCCAGTGCCAGCAGCCCGACACCAACAAGCACAAGGAAGATAGCTGCAGTGTTGACATCAAAACCTGTTCCGATCAGACCCAGTGTTATGGCAATGACCCCGAATATCTCAGCTCCAACCCCCGGGTTTGATATGCCCAGCACTACCCCGTATATGCCAAGCATCAAAAGGATTGACGATATTACCGGGTTTGAGATAAGGTTCATAAAAGCAAGACGCATCGAAGGCTTATAATACTCGATCTGTGCATCTTCTGTTTCAAGTTCCTTACCCTTCACAATTTCACCGTCAACCTGCACCAGAAGATCCTCGATCGTCGGTGATATGAATTCAATGACCCCTGCATCCAGAGCGGACTCCGCATTCAGGTTCAGGTTTTCTGTGATGAACCTTTCGGCAAGTGTCTCATTCCTGCTGTGCATACGCGCTTTTTCCCGGGCAAGGGCAACAAGGGCATTCACGATCTTAGAATCCTCCACAGGTTCGATCCCGCCGGCTGACATTTCAACAGGCTGGGCAGAGCCGATGATGGTATGCGGCGCCATTGCGGCAATATCCGTACTGATCAATATCAGTGTACCCGCAGACCATGACTTTGCACCTTCGGGATAGACATATCCGATAACAGGGACATCAGTCTGTTCGATCTGTTCGATAATCTTGAGGGTCTCGTCCAGACCACCGCCTGGCGTGTTGAGGGTAATTAGAAGAAGAGAAAAATCCCCCTCAACCGCAGTCGACAGGGCATCTGCCACAATATCATCCGCTACCGGGGTGATAGATTCAGAGATTTCCAGCACAAGAACCTTTTGTCCGGAAGATGCACTGGCAGGTGATATGGAAAAAATAATGGATATTAAAAATAATAGAAGAATAAGATAAAAAACCTGATTTACCTTCATATCTTATCCCTATTTTTTCGGTCTTATTTTTGAGCCTTTTGTGCAAATGCCTGTGAGAGTCCGGCAATTTCCCCGATGTCGGTGGAGGGAGTGACTACGATCATATTTCTCTCCCGTGCGATCTCTGCAAGTGTTTGAAGCTCTCGTAACTTGATCCCCATAGGAACCTCCTGATACATCTTTGCAGCTTCTTTCATTTTTTCTGCCGCCAGCATCTCTCCTTCTGCAAGGATGATACGAGCACGTTTCTCACGCTCAGCTTCTGCCTGTTTTGCAATTGCACGAAGCATTGTTTCCGGCAGGCTAACGTCCCTTAACGTTACAGCTGTAACCTTAATGCCCCACGGGTCAGTAGAAACATCAAGCAGCTCCTGGATATCCCTGTTGATGGTCTCTCGCTGTGAGAGAACTTCATCAAGTTCGATCTGTCCCAGCACATCACGAAGGGTTGTCTGGGAAAGCATGGAAGTGGCAAACTTGTAGTTCTCAACCTCTGTTACGGCGGCACCCGGCTCGGTCACCTTGTAGTAGACGACCGCATCCACTTCAATGGTCACGTTGTCCCTTGTGATCACAGCCTGTTTGGGAACATCGATGGTAACAACTCGAAGGTCGATCTTCACCACAGTATCAATAATAGGAATTATAAAAAACAGGCCAGGACCCTTTACACCGCTCAGTCTGCCTAACCTGAAGATCACAACACGTTCATACTCCTTTACCATCTTGATGGCCTGGGATAAAAATGCGATTACAATAATTAATACAGGAACAATAAATTCACTTGCCATAATATCACCCTACAAAACTATAGGAGTCTCTCTGGATAAAAAGCTAATGCATGTTAGAAAAATAGTGAAGAGGATTGTGAGTCTGAACAATTGATTGAGAGGATGTACACGAAAGCATAAATACAGCAATTCCAGTTATCTTCAGACCCAGTATCTATAATTGCCTTTCGGCTCTGTAGAA
>CAZQWP010000146.1:0-4324 GCA_964597005.1 uncultured Methanosarcinales archaeon
TTTTCGTAGGAATTGTGAATTGGGGAATTTTAAACCGCCGAAAATGGGGAATTATCCACCGCCGATGACACAAAAACGAGTCTTTTCCGACAGTCTCACATAAGGCAACTGATTTATTTAATTATAATTTTTCACCGAGTTGCTTTTGTCCAAAAAAAGTAACAACAAGCCAATAAAAATTCTTAATCGATTACCAATGGAATTTGACAGTTGGACGGTATTTCGGCAAAAATAAGGCAACAAAGTACATTTACTCCAATTTTGATGCGATAAATACGCTGATTTTGAGGCAAAAATGCTCAATTAGCGTAATTTTGCGCAAAAAATTGTAAACTGTCAAATAGGTTTTCCTGACAAAAAATGGATGATTTTAGGATGAAAGAGAAGAAATTCTCTTCACAAAGGAGTGAAAACTGTCAAACTTGGGATACAGTCAAGAGGGCAGTTCCTCCAAGTTCATACATTTCCTGACAGGAAAAATGCGGGTATTTGCAGTTAACGGTATACTTCTGTCCCTTCTTCGCGGTGAAGATAACGAATTTTTGTCACAACTTTCGATGTTTTGTGACAAGACCATAATTCTGAACGATGACTGATGAGATCAGTCGATCTTATTTCTGCCAAGTTCAAAGGCCCTTACATTGATGTCGATCGTTTTTGGAGGAACCATCTCTTTAATACATTCAATCAGTAAATCCTCGGCAACCGGAATATAATTCGAGGCTGCACCTACCATTACGACATTCATTGTCTGCGCATTTCCAGCCTCAAGTGCAAGATCGAAGGCATTAAACGCCTTTACAGCATGCATGTTCCCAATGGTTGCTATGATCTCAGGTATATCAGGATACACATCACTGCCACATGTGACACTTACCGGATAGACAGGTTCTGTGTTCATGACAATGACACCATCTTTCGAGAGATAATTGAGATACCTTAGTGCCTCGACAGGTTCAAGTGCCAGTAACAGGTTACCACCAGATTCAGGGACCATGGAACCCCGATCACGTCCGATCCTCACGTGGTTCACGACCGAACCCCCTCGCTGTGCCATCCCATGGGTTTCTGCCGCACGAACTGAAAATCCGGATTTTACCGCAGCCATTCCTATGATATCAGACGCAAGTATTGCCCCCTGCCCGCCCACACCTGCGATCACAAGGTCAAACTTTGGAGCATCAGCATTCATTTTCTAACCTCCGAAATTGCATTGAATTTACATATCTGGGCACACACACCACACCCCGTACACATAGAATTAATTTTTGCATGATTGCCCACATCATCAAATTCGATAGCAGGACATCCGAAATTGATACACTGCCCACAGCCTGTACACTTTTCAGCATCTACGATGAATGGTTTGCGCCTGACACCAGCGCGCTTTGCAGAAATGACGCATGGCTGTTTTGCAATGACTACCGCTGTGCCGGAGTATTCTTTCGCGTGCCTGAATATCCGGTCGGTTCTGGCAAGGTCATAGGGATCGACGACCTCCACAAATTCAGCCCCGAGACCACGACAGAGTTCCTCAAGTGAGACCTCTACTGTGGATTCACCGGTTGCTGTTACACCCATACCCGGGTTTGCCTGATGACCTGTCATTGCAGTTACACGATTATCAAGAATCGTTACAGTAATATTTGCTTTATTATAAACAGCATTCAGGAGTCCGTTCATACCGGTATGGAAAAAGGTAGAATCCCCAATAGAACAGCAGATCGGACGTTTCTCACCTGCATGATAAAGCCCAGAGGCAAGGGTAATACTTGAACCCATACATAGTGTAGTGTCCACGGTTTCACTCTGGACTCCCAGTGTATAACATCCGATGTCACTTGGATATAGCGCATCCAGACCAAATGCTTTCTTCATGGCATAGTACGTCGCCCTGTGCGAACATCCCGGACACATGATAGGTGGGCGACGTGGAAGTTCCAGTTCTGTTTCAGATGCCATCGCTTTTTCGACTTCAGTTATTTCAAGGGCATTTAAGATCGCTTTTTCACATAGCTCAACATTCAACTCGCCATCTCTCGGAACAAAACCGCCGTTTTTCCCAATGATATTGACATCTATGCGGGAATCATTTGCAATTATCCTGACCTGCTCCTCCACAACGGGTTCCAGTTCCTCTATTACAAGTACACTGTCCACATGCTCAATCAGACGATGAATCAGCCCTTCGGGTACAGGGTAGGTCCCGATCTTTAAAAAAGATGCATCAATCCCAAGCCTTTCCAGAGCCTCTTTTGCATAGACAACTGAAACGCCAGCAGCGATAATACCAAAGTCTGAACTTTCGTTTATCGTGAGTTCGTTCCATTGCAAATTTTGCAGCTCATTTTTGATCTTTTCCTGTATCCCAATGAGGTGGGGATGCCGTATACATGCGTTTTTTGGGAGCATGACCCACCTGTCGATGAGTTTTTCAAAGTGTGCAGATGCTTTCGTTTTACTAACCGTACCAATTTCGATATCCGATTTCCCGTGGGAAATACGTGTAGTTGGTCGAAGTATTACAGGAATCTCGAACTTTTCTGATATTTCAAACGCGTAGGATGTCATGTCCTTTGCTTCCTGTGGTGTTGAGGGATCAAGACATGGTATCAATGCAAATTGGGAGTATCTTCTGGTATCCTGCTCGTTCTGGGAGGAATGACATCCCGGGTCATCTGCTACGATGATGACCATGCCGCCTTTGACACCAGTGTATGCCAGTGTCATCAACGGGTCTGCTGCAACATTGAGTCCCACGTGTTTCATGGTAACAACAGAACGAACACCTGCCCATGCGGCACCTGCAGCCACCTCCATCGCTACTTTTTCGTTCACTGACCACTCTACATGGAAGTCCCGCTCATTCATGGTTGCCAGAGTATCTATAATTTCAGATGAAGGCGTGCCCGGGTATCCTGCAATTACCTGTGCACCCCCTTCTACAATCCCTCTTACGATTGCAACGTTTCCTAGCATGTACTCGCGTGTGCTCATTTATATCTCCTGCTATTTTTCATAAGACCCATTGATGATAAATTTATCTTTAAGCAACTTTGATAATGCAGCTTTTTGTTACAATTTTGTGAATCATATGCAGAGGCTAAAGAGCAGCAAGTCTACATGGTTTTACTTTTGGGGGTTTACCCCGTGGATTGAATATCCCCAACAATTAAAAAAACATGTGGAAAGGTATGTCGTCAGGGATGAGCGCATCACCCCTGACATTAGAAGCTTTTTATGTTATGTTTAATTAAACATATCATATTTGATAAGTGGTTTCTTTCATATATAAGATTATCGTCTTAACAAAACTCTGGAACTGATTTTCCGCATATTTAGAAAACAAGAAGTCAAATGTGCTTCGGAAATCATGCGCATTGGATTAGATCATAAGAGCTGCATGAAATATTTATATAAAAATAAACAATTACTTCCCTGTATGATCGAATTTACAAAACTGCATGGGAATGGAAACGATTTTATCATGATCGATGAGTTTGAAAAGGAAGTTATTCCCGGAGATCATAAAGCTGATTTTGCTGTGAAATACTGCGACCGCAGGTTTGGTATTGGCGCAGATGGTGTGCTTTATCTCTCAAGGTCTGGAAAAGCAAACCTGAAAATGAGGTTGTTGCAGCCTGATGCCTCTGAAGCTGAGATGTGCGGCAACGGGATTAGGTGCCTTGCAAAATATGCTTTTGACAAAGGTTATATGGACTCTGGTACAGCAAGCATTGAAACTCTTGCAGGAGTGCTTCTTGTTAAAACCCGCATGGATGATTCCGGTTTCTGGGTTAAGGTTAATATGGGCAAGTCACTTGGAAACCGCGCAGAAATTCCGGCACTTGGTGATGCTGACGACGAGTTCATAGATGAAGAACTACATGGACATCTGGTTTCTGCTGTGAATACCGGTGTTCCGCATGCTGTTATCTTTGTTGATGATCTGGAGATGGACATAATTAAAGTGGCGCCCAGAATCAGGTTTGATCCAATCTTTCCAAATGGTGCAAACGTGAATTTTGTAAAGGTTATGTCAAGAAGCGAGATAGCCATCAGGACATATGAACGAGGAGTTGAAAACGAGACATTTAGCTGCGGAACGGGATCAGTAGCCGCTGCATACCTTGCACATAGACTTGGCAAGGTGGACAATGAGGTTCTGGTCAATACAAAAGGTGGTGCCCTGAATATCTCTATGGATGATTTCATTTTTATGGAAGGCCCTGCTGAAACAGTTTATAATGGGGCAATCCTAAAATAAATATTGAACTACTCCACGCTTACGCATGGAGATTCTTACAAGTAACTACAAGTTGTA
>CAZQWP010000147.1:0-4304 GCA_964597005.1 uncultured Methanosarcinales archaeon
GAGGTATCCTCTAATCAAAACACAACGAATCTTATGACCGTTGTACCTTATACATACGTCTGCTTCTCACTCACATTTTGGGTTGATTATCCGTTAAACTGCGTGAGAATTTTTTTCCCAACCTCTTCACGGTGCACTATGTTGTAAGTACAGAACGGGACCATCTGCCCATCCGGTGTTGCGTAATGGATTCCGCAGCGCTGCACGCGGGCAATATCAAAGTTGTAAATGTCCTGGAAATTACACATTGTAATTATTCAATTTTTACTTTCACATCCCTGCAAATGTTTGTATGATAATAATAACAAATATGTTATTATGAGAAAACTATATATTTCATGAATGGCGTGTTGCAACCACATGGGCATATCCATAAAAGACATATATGAAAAAATTGGGATGTTGATCGAAAAACGCACCCTTCTTATTCTTTTTATTGCAATAATACTGGTGATTGGATCCTTAAACGGTGCCAAATTAATTAAAAATGAAAGTGGGATCGATACTTTTGTTGATAGGACGTCAATACTTTACCAGAACTTCGAGCACCTGTACAAAAAGAACTTCGGTACTGAAGCCATCGTGGTTATGGTGGAATCAGACGATATCACCAATCCTGAAGTATTGAAAGCCATGGAAAGGCTTGTCGGACTGGTGGAACGTAAAGATAACGTTGATGATACCACCAGTATCTCCAGCATTATAAAAAGTACAGCACACGCTCAATCGGGTCATCCTTCAATTCCGGAAGACGAAGACACAATCGAACAAATCATTGCAGCCACACCACAGGCATACCTTGACATCCTCCTACCTGATCGGCAACACTCCCTCATAATTATTGAGATGCCGGGCGATTCTACAGACGAAGAAAAAATAAGAGTCCTCTCAGAAACCAGAACTGCGATCGAGTGGGCGGATTTTCCAGCTGGCACATATGCTACCGTCACAGGTGATCCGGCTTTTATAATCGCAATGAGCGAGGAAATGACTAGCAGTCTTGCCTCAATGCTTGCAATCTCTTTCATTCTTATGATCGTTGCCCTTCTTGTTGTATTCAGTCACGTACGCTGGAGTCTTCTCCCGTTGCCAGCGGTACTGGTCGGCTTGGCCTGGACATTCGGTGCAATGGGTTACCTGGATGTTCCAATGACCATGGTCTCAATGGCAGTATTTCCGATCCTGATCGGTCTTGGAGTGGACTATGCCATCCAGTTCCATAGCAGGGCAGAAGAAGAACTTGCAAAGGGGGAATCTGCCTCCGAAGCAATTATTGAAACCGTGAAGCATATGGGTCCCGCAGTCGGGACGGCAGTTATCGCAACATGTCTTGGTTTTGTGGCTCTGTTCATTTCACCGGTTCCAATGATACGTGATTTCG
The DNA here is from genome assembly GCA_964597005.1 of uncultured Methanosarcinales archaeon. Taxonomy (GTDB): domain Archaea; phylum Halobacteriota; class Methanosarcinia; order Methanosarcinales; family Methanosarcinaceae; genus JAFGQV01. The sequence continues at coordinate 1,382 of CAZQWP010000147.1, forward strand.
GGAAAATGAGCCTGATAGGGGTTATTTTATGTTATCTGGCTTCCATTTTTGTGCTTGTGCCCATGCTTTACATACTTGACCGTCGGGCTGAGAAAAAAGCCAGCAACGGAAAAAGTGGAACAATTCAGCCAAAGCTGAAAAAAGCAACTAACAAGGATGGTACCGCTTTTGGGAGATTTCTTTCAAAAATCTCGGTCACCACTGCAAAGAACCCGGTAATCGTGATAGTTCTTGCAACCATTTTGACCGTTGCTGGATTGTATGCAGATGAACATGTCGGGGTCCAGACCGATACCCAGAAGTTCGTGCCACAGGATATGAAAGCGTTGCATGATCTGAACAAACTGAACGACATTATGGGTGGATCTGACCAGATAAACATTATTGTGAAGGCTGAAAACATAAAAGATCCCGCGGTCATCCGGTGGATGGATGATTTTGGTGAATATGAAATTGAAACCCGGTCCAATCTCGAAAGTTATGAAAGTCTTGCAACTCCAATCGAGATCGTATATGGTTCAATTCCTTCTGATTCCGGTGTCATCAATGCCATCGTCAGCGGACTGAGCACTTCAGTTAAAGAACGTTATGTTGCAAGCGGGGATATAGGAATCTTAAACCTGGGTATCAAGGGAGATCTCGGAACAGAAGAGCTGGCAGTGTTGATCGATGGTGTTGAAAGGGACCTTGAATGGTATCCTCCGAAAACCGGTGTTGATGTCACAGTAACCGGGAATCAGGTAGCTATGACTTCGATTCTGGATGCTCTGACATCGGGAAGGACCGAGATGACATACTTTGGTCTTATCGTGATCTTCTCAGGGTTGTTGATCGTTTACAGGGACTGGTTGAAGGCATTTGTGCCGATCATACCGATTCTTATGGTGACCGGATGGACAGGCGGTGTGATGTACCTGCTTGACATGAAGTACAACCCTCTAACTGCCACACTTGGTGCGCTTGTTATTGGAATAGGTGCCGAGTTCACCATACTTATGATGGAACGCTACTTCGAAGAACGCAATGAAGGACATGACCCGTTTCATTCAATGGATCTGGCCGCATCGAATATCGGACAGGCAATAATGGCATCCGGTTCTACGGTACTTTTTGGTTTTTCAGCATTGATCGCAGCGCCTTTTACGATAATCAGTGAATTCGGGCTTGTGACGGTCATAGCTGTGGCTTTTTCACTTTTCAGCACACTTGTGGTACTACCGCCGATCATGGTGAACCTTGACATATGGAGAACAAATCGAAAAGAAAAGAGGGACGTCAGGAATCACTGAGACACAATGACAAATGATTCCAGAATGATACATAGAATACTGATTTAAAATGTTGCTGATTGTAAACTATGAAAAAAGGTGATTTATATGAAGTTTAAAAAATACATGGTTATAGCATTAACAGTCCTTTTGTTTTCCGGGAGTATGATTACCGGATCTGCCAGAATAGACGATGATGCTATTGCTGAAGTGATAGATGACTATTATAATGTTTACGGACTACCGCATCTTAAGGCTGTGGTGTCAAGTGACAACGTCTTTGATCGTGGGGACGAAGGCACGCTGTATGTAACCATCATGAACGATGGGGAAATTACAGGTTTTGAGGCGGATGATGACGAGATAGATGATGACATCGATTCATACGGAAACACCACCACCCTGTCAATGGTTGCACAGGAACTGCTGTCAGACCGGAAGATCACAACCGCCGATTCCATAACTGCGGTCCTGTCGCTGGTAGATGCCGATGCTCCAATTGAAATGAAGGTGGATACATTGCTCCTTGGGTCTCTCAATTCTGGTAAGTCACTGGCAAGTCAGGCAGCGTTTCCAATCAAGATATATGATAATGCGAAAGCAGGGACCTACGAACTTGAATTGAACATGACTTACAGGTGGCAGAAAGATTCTGCTGTCACACCGCCGTACGGGGACACGTTCTACTGGTATGAAGAAGCAAATGATGCGGCAATCCTCACAATCGTTATTGAAGAGGAACCATATTTTAAAATAACCGGAACCTATGCAAACCTTACAGCAGGTGAAGAGGGATTCGTAAATGTCACGTATACCAACACAGGTGATGTGACTGCTTACGAGTGTATTGCCAGGATCAGCGTGGTGGAACCCTTCAGTACTACAGATGACCAGGCATATCTGGGCAACCTTGGACCCGGGGAATCGAAAACCGCTCTTTATAAGGTGGATATTGAAGATGATGCCACACCGAAAACCTATTCAATAAACAGTGAGGTAAAATACGAGGACGAAAACGACGATATCCAGTATTCAAAATTACTAAAAGCCGTGGTGGATGTAAAGGCTGCAGTGCCATTTGGTGATAAGGTAAAAGATAACGCAACTCCTGTTGCTGGCGTTTTGTTGCTTGTTGGAATTATTGCTACACCTACATACTTGTTTATAAAACGAAAACCTATAAACAAGAACAAATGATGGACAAACAGAGGAGATATTAAAATGAGTACCACAAGCGAATCCCTCCGTAAACTGGGACTTACGGACTACGAATCAAAGGCACTGGTTGCACTGATAAAGGCCGGGAGCGGAACGGCTGTGGATATCCACATACTATCGGGCATTCCGCGTTCTGCGGTATATGGGGTGCTGGAAAAACTGAAGGAAAGAGGAATAATCGAGATCCAGAACACCAAGCCAAAACGATATAAATCCATACCTCCTGCCAGAGCCATTGAGAAACTCAAAAATGATTATGAGAACGAAAGTAAAAATGCACTGGAACAATTAGAATTGATGTATGAGACCGTGGCGGAAGAGAAAAATGAGGAAGTTGTCTGGACCATCACTGGTGTGAAAAATGTCACTGATAAAATGGTTAACCTGATAAATGATGCACAATACGATATCATTCTTGTAGCATCTTACCCTGGCTT
>CAZQWP010000148.1:0-1106 GCA_964597005.1 uncultured Methanosarcinales archaeon
TATGAACTCATCAATTGGTATTGCTGTAAAGGTTTGTGTCCTGATACTGCCTCGTGACGCCAGTTCAACAACGGCTCTGGATACTATAATTTCGTTTTCTGCTTCTACGATGTTCAAAAAATCGAATTCCCCAAGTATAAAATATTGTTTCAGTACCTTTACACCCATGCCTTCAAGTTCATGGTTAACTTCTTTCACTCGGTCCGGATTTTTCTTAAGGGTCCTTGCCCCTTCGTCTGTTAGTCGGGATACTATTACATATATAGACATAAATAACCTCCAATTTCCCTATACTACTAATCTTAATCTTGTTTTCTTTGATAAATAGTTTATCGCATAAATATTATCAGCCCGGCAGGATAGCTTCGGAACGTCAGGATCATACATAGTAAACTTAATATCAATTTGGGCTGGTTATTCAAATGGGGGCATATTCTATGAGAAATACTCGTATATCTATCATCATTTCATTGATTGTCATTACTTTGATAATACTGTTCACTCTTTTCCAGGAAAGAGAGATGCCTGTAAAAATGATAGACAGGGTAGCAGGGCTTTTTGCTTATTATTTCATTTTTCTGGCAATATTATCGTATGAATATATGATACCGATGAAGAAGGTTTTTGGGAAAGGTTTCATCGAAGTACATCACATTCTTGCAAAGGCAGGGATACTGTTAATGTTGATCCACCCCCTCGCATTTGCATTTGAAATAAACAGTCCGTATGTGTTTATTCCGATTCTCTTCCCCTTAGACCAATTCATGACATTTGCAGGAAAGTCCGCTATTTATCTTTTCATGATAGCTGTTTTTGTAAGCGTCATCAGAAAAAAGATACCACGATACTGGAAGAAAGTGCATCATTTGAATTATCTCGGTTTTTTGCTGGTCTTTATTCACGCATGGTTCATTGGTACAGACCTCCAATCCGAGATAATGCAAACGACCTGGCTTTTAATGGCTCTGGTCGTTACAGGTATTTTTGTTCATAATCATATGTTGTTTTTAAAACCCCAATAACCTAAGCTGCGGAACTCACAGTGACATCGAAAACGCTGCAATGATGAAGTTCGAAAAATTAATCGGCTATAGATACGAAAAATT
>CAZQWP010000148.1:1206-4285 GCA_964597005.1 uncultured Methanosarcinales archaeon
AAGGGAATTGAGACAGCAGAAATTCCTATGGGATGCATTGACTATAAAGATGATGTTTGTGCACTTTTTGATTGTATGGTCGATCTATACTAGTGTGACGAATCCAGCCCGTAATCACTGGTGCTGTATGAACACACAAGGGTTGTTGTTACAAATGAAGAAGAAGCAAAATACGTTGTAAGGCTATACCTGGAAGAGAACAACCTGGAATACGAGATAGGAACTTGTATCAAACTGAACAGTGTATTTTTCAATGTCTTTGCATCCGACGAATACGGCGATGAGGCTACATATATAGTAGCAGCAGATGGAACGATTATAAAAACGATCTGCGGTGTTTAGAGATGATTGGTACCGGATAGGAGTTTTTATTGGGATGTGATATCTATTCTTACGTTTCACAAAAAAAAAAATTCGACTTAGATAATAAGGAAATTTTTGAACTGAAATGGCGAACCAGAGAGCAAACTATTGAATGATTTCACGCACATGCATTTATTTGTTTAATAATTGAAATGCAATATAATTTCTATACATTATTTCTGATGCCCTCGAGCTTTTAGCCCGAGCTTTGTAACATTCCCATAACCTCCGCTATTCAAACCCACATCTTCCACACTCGAATCCACCGTCACACTGCCCATTAAATCAGAACAGGCATAATATGCCTATTCTGCTAAATCTTCTATTGAGTAGTCAAGGTAGGTAGCATTGCTCCTGTCAATCAGAAACTGGCAAACCTCAGTGGGTTTTCCGTCCATGAGTATAGCGGCATTGTCGATCAGTATGGTCCTGTGGGCGACCTCCTTAACAAAGTCCATGTGGTGACTCACAAGCACAATAGTAGTGCCGAAACGTTTGTTGATGGTCTTCAGTGAATTGGTCACATCCCGAAGAGTCACAGGGTCAAGGTCACCGAATGGCTCATCCAGCATCAGGATCTCCGGGGATGTTGCCAACGCCAGTGCAATGAATGCCCTCACATGCTCGCCCCCGCTAATCTGATACGGGGTCTTGTCAAGAATATCCAGCGTAAGGTCCATTGCATCAAACACAGGTATTGAATATTTCTCAACATCCGTGTCTGGAACATGGGGGAATAATTTTAAAAAAATATCATCCGAGAGTCCCATATCCTGCAATGCCTGGTTCCTTTCATCAATATTCATATCCGGCAGTTGATATATGGTATCCAGCATCTCATCCGTAAGTTCAAGTTCTGCGGCCTTTGCCCGCGCATACTCGATTGCACCTTCCATCTTCATGCTGAGCTTGAATGCAATCTGCTGCCTGATGGTAGAATGCACTGAAAGTGAGAATTCCTGGTGCATAATACTGATCTTACTACGAAGGTCCATACGTTTCTTGCTGAAATGCGTCATATCCAGCCATTCACCGTCATGCAAGTAGCGCACCTCTCCAGCCTTTGGCTCGATAAGTCCTTCTATCATCTTGAGAAGCGTAGTCTTTCCCGCACCAGAAGGACCAATTAACGACAGTATCTCCCCTTTATTGATATCAAGTGAAAGGTTATCGAACATCAATATCTCACCCATACGGAAAAGAGCAAGACGTTTTGACAGGTTCTCCACCTTAATACACACTTCTTTCTCTTTAATAGGTGCAAGTTCCACCTTCGGTTTGAGATCTTTAAGGAAATGCTTGAGTACCACTTTGGGTTCTCCATCCTCGATAATCTTCCCGTCCTCAAGGTAAATGAGGCGGTCTGCAAGATACATATGGATCTCGGGCAGGTGTGAGACAACAATGATCGGGATGTTCAGGGTATTCTTCAGGTCTTTAATTACATCCATGACTTCCTGTTTAGTGTCCGGTCCGGTCATCGTAACAGGTTCGTCCAGAAGCAGCAAGCGTGGCTTGGCCGCAAGCTGGCGGGCAAGTATAAGCCTCTGTTTTTCACCGCCGCTCAGGAGATTTGATGAATGCTGTGCTTTATGCTCCAGTCCAACAAGTTTCAGGTACTTCAGGGACTCTTCATACATCTCATCAAAATACGGGGAATTTTTATTTGGCAATGATTCATGCCCCACGGACAGGTAGCTTAGTTTCCGGATGACATTTTCATATGCTGGTCCATACCAGAGTCCAAAGTTACGCTGTAGATGGATTGCAGTGTTCTTACCAAGGAACTTTATACCATCGATCCCCGATTCCGATGTTATCACATTACCATCAAGTTCAATTGATCCTTCTCCAAATGATTCCACACCACGGAGAATTCGCAGAAGAGTGGATTTTCCACTGCCGCTTTTTCCGGTAATTCCAATGATCTCCCCATCTGCTGCACTGAAATTGATGTGATCAAGAACCCTAATATTTTCAGAATTTACTTCATAGTCTTTCACGATATCGTTTACTTTAAGCATCAAAATACCTCCACTGGATTACCGGAATTATTAAATAATTATATTATTGATAGATTACCATCTTTTGATGACAATTCACCTATATAATTGATGTGTTCTGGTTTTGCAAATCCATAAAATTCTTCAGAAAAGATCAGCACAGAAAATCGATTAAATAGACAAACTGGGTATCATTCATCTTTTGATTGCGGATACCAGTTCTCTTATTTTTCCGGTCACATTTGCGACCTCTTCGACAATCGTTCCGGTCACAATCATGTCGGCACCCGCATCGGCACATATCTTTGCAGTCCTGCCGTCCCGGATACCGCCGCCGACTATCAGCTTGTTTTCACCAAGGAACTTTTTAAGTGCACCGATCATTTGAGGAGTAATAGGCTGATTAGCACCTGAACCTGCTTCTATGTACGTATAATGCATTCCCAGATACTTACCTGCGAGTGCATAGGCAACCGCGATCTCTGGTTTATTTCTCGGGATCAGCTTTGCATCACCGATCCACCCAACCGTTCCTCCCGGTTCTGCAATCAGATATGCCATTGAGATCGGTTCGATCCCATATTTGTATACAAGCGGGGCACCCATTGCCTGGCTTGAAGTGATATAATTAATATCCCGGGAGTTTAGCAAACTCATAAAAAATATCGCATCAGCATGGATACTTACACCGTCTGCACTTGCAGGAAATAGAA
>CAZQWP010000149.1:0-4283 GCA_964597005.1 uncultured Methanosarcinales archaeon
TTCTGTAATAGGTACAGGACTAATCATATTTACAGCAATTTAGTGACGCTGTCCAGCATCTACACTCTGTATAAAATCATTAATAGGAGTATTAACAAATTGTTTGGTGCTCCGGCCGGGATTCGAACCCGAGTCTTCGGCTCGAAAGGCCGGAATGATTGGCCGGACTACACTACCGGAGCACAATGATGTATTCGATGTGAAGCGACCCCTATAAGACACATACCATTATTAAGCTTTCGCCTGATCCATTTTAAGGTAATTCTTCATTTTCCATTAAACAGTATGCCCACTCAGCAAGTTTGAGGCAATATTCAGGCTGGCACGCATCCCTGCAGCCAGCACATGGAGAGAACATCTCTCCTGCCAGAAGCAATTCAAAGGATGGCTTCTCCTCCTCTGCAACCTTCAGGAGGTATGTTCTTGCGCCATTTGAAACCGCAGGTTCGCGTATGATCAATTCATCTTTTAATAATTTAGACACGATCCTTGAACATTTCCGGCTGTCAATCTTCATCTCTTTCCAGAGCTCATTCTGAAAAACGCCTTTTTTGTGCCCACGAATCAGGCTTAAAGCCACTTCTTCTAATTCCATGACAATTTCCACAGTGTCATATATCTTAATTTTCTACGGGAATAATAAGAATTATATTATTTCCTCTCAAGACCACAGAACCGAGTGAACGCAGACGCTCACCATCTGAGATCTCAACGGCATCCATCAAATGAAGATTCAGGTAATCATCCGCACTTTTAAGAGTGCCTTCAAGTATATGCAGGTCTCCTTTCATCTCCACCTGGATCTTTGATCCTACCAGTTTCTGAACTTTTTTATTTGGGAACAAAACAATACCCTCACAATTATATTATTATAATTATCTATATTCGGCCTGTACAATCAGACATCAGGAAAACTAAAGTATACAGTATCCTATTTATGGTTAGCTATTTGATAACATAAGGCTCTATATATAGCCTTGTATCTCTGAACTATCCTTCATGGATTTAGCTTTCCGCTTCGCCTGTTCCATAGGCGGTTTGGCGATTGGTCCGAACATGGCTTCATAATCCTTGAGATGCTGATTAAGCCATCGTGCGAGTTCCATTGCAGCCAGTGGTGGAAGTATTATTTCAGTTTCAATCCGTCTCTGGATGACCTGTGAATGCGGTTTATCCCGAACGGTCTTTTGGCGGTCATTATAAAACCCAATCCTAAAGTCATAGGGACTGTGCCCTCCCACGGCACCGATTGCATACACTTGTTTGAAATCCTCTGGTTTATAGAACTCAATCCTAACTTTTTTCTCTACATTTGTATCTTCAATCTTTTCGTTCATGCTTATTTGCCCTTAACTCCTGATTAAACCTCTATTCTGTTAACATCGCTTTAATATGTTTTGATATGTTGCGACGTTCTTCATTGCATCATCTGTATTTTTGCTCATCCTTCAACAAGCTTTCTTAACTGGCGTGCCCTGTAAGCGATGTCTTTTTTAGAATATGCATTTGCGATCATTCCCACTGCTTCAAGATTCCGCACAACGTTATCTAGATATCCAAAAACATCTCCCGGGTATGCAGTTATTCCATACATCTCCTCCAGTCTCTTTACAATTCTGGCTGGTTCATGACCATCGGTTCGAAGTGTTATTATCTTTGCCGAGAACTTACGCTCTGGACAGCCGCAATATGGCGTATCCTTACACTTGCATGTCAGGAACTCTTCCGCAAAACCGAACAACTGGTCCTGCAGTTTCACATCAAGTTTTGTGATGTTCTCGCCCTCAAAAAGTATGTCGATCGACCCACCCTGAAATACCCGGGAAGGCATATTGACCTTTAGAGTCGTCGAAATCTGCGGTGCGTACTTAAAGTATGCCGAATCGAAAAACTCAAGGTTGGTAACAATATCAATCGGTTCGTGATCTGAAAGTACTGCATCCCTTATCATAAACGCCTTTGATATGGATAAGAAGTGTCCGGCTGCAATGCTTCCAAATCTTGTAAGTGCAATCTTGTCGCCCTTTTGCTGCAAAAACTTATATTTCTTCAACCTTGCAAGAAGTTCGTCCAAGGCAAAATCCCCAAGCATAGTTTCATGGATGGTTGCAATATCTCTTCTTGACGATGTCACAGCAGCAGATGCAAGGATCTCTTCCATTTGCTCCTCTTCTCCGTATTCGATATCTGTATGCAGCATATGGCCTTTCAATAGCTTAACAGCAATCTCGTCTTCAGAACCTGTCTGGTCGCTAGTATATTTCTTGTTCGGGACAGCCAGGAGCACAACTCTTCCACGGTCATGATAATCCGGCCTTCCCGCACGCCCCAGCATCTGTAAGAACTCCTGCATTGAAAGCCAGTTAATTCCCATGGCAATGGATTCAAAAATTATCTGCGATGCCGGAAAATCAACTCCTGCAGCCAGTGCAGCCGTTGTAACAACAACCGGAAGCTGCCCATTTAAAAACCTGTTTTCCACTTTTTTCCGTTCATGATGCGTAAGACCGGCATGGTACGGTGCTGAGGGCATGGGTATGGTCTCTGATATACGGTGGCAGTTCCGCCTGGAATTGGTAAAAATAATCGTCTGTCCCCTGTGCCCTTTGGAAGAGACCATATCGTATTCTTCTTTAATAAGTTTTGTAATCAGTTTGTTCTTATCGTGTTCCTGGCAGAACACAAGATGGCGTTCTATGGGGACCGGACGGTATTCGTACTCAATGAGGTCTGCGCCGAGTTCTCGGGCAAGCAGTTCGGGTTTTGCAACTGTTGCAGACAGGTAGATGAACTGGGCATCAGACGCAATATATTTTAACCGCCCGATCAGACCGTCCACCCTGTGCCCGCGTTCACTGTCTTCAAGCATGTGAACCTCATCAATGACCACTGTACCAATCATGCCAAGGAGGTCCGCACTGCTGGTTCGCAGGATATAATCAAGTCCCTCGTAGGTCCCGACAATGATATCAGAATCCAGTGTCTTGTGCATGGACGCCGTTTTTGACGTCTTGATCCGGGAACTTCCGATTCTGATGGATGTTTTGATCCCAATACTTGAATAGCGTTGTGTGAACTGGTCGTATTTCTGGTTTGCCAGTGCAACCAGTGGAACAAGGTACAGCATCTTCCCCTTTCCCTTCAGGATGTTTTCGATCCCTGCAAGTTCCCCGATAAGCGTCTTTCCGGTTGCTGTCACTGACGTAACCAGCTGGTTCCTCCTTTTAAGAAGACCTTTCTTAACCGACAATGACTGAACCGGAAGAAGTTCATCAGATTTTTCCAGCAGGATATTTTTGAACTTTTTTGAGATTGGCAGGTCTTTTATTTTGAGTTCTGAAACAGGTGGTTTTGCCTCGATCATGTCAAAGCGCGTAAGTTCCGTATCAAGTTCATGAGGGCTTAACATGCCCATGGTGCGGTCCAGGTCCTTTGATTTTAAGAGGATGTTCTCGATATGTTCCATAGCTTCATTCCCATAGCTGCTTCGGGCATTTCGGAGTGCACGGGAAAGTTCTTCTTTTGCGCATTCCTCGCAGATTAGTTCCCTGTGATATTTGATCGATTTTTTGTTGACAAAATTAAACCTGCGTTTTAACAGGCAGAACCTGCAGATATTCACATGGTCAGCCTCAAGCTGGAAGCCCCTTAGCATTTCCAGGAAATCGGATTCAAGTCTACTGTTTCCCCCACTTGCAATCATTATACGGCTGGATAACCGTAGCAGTTCGATCAGTTCTTCGGGTGGGCGGTATTCCTCTTTTTTGTCCCTAATCACCCTGAATCGATGAGGGCGGGGGCCGGTAGAGGTTTTCCTTAAGATCAGCTCTCCCATAAAAAGAGGGCTCTTTTTCTTGTCCCTGATCGGCAGCACGATGATCTTTGATCTTTCAGCATTTATGAGTGTCCATAGTGTCATTGCAGGAGTCTCAATGGTTGGTTCTGTATAAGTAATATTTGAGCTTTATTATAACATGAATAATATTTAATAACACACCTTCACAAAAACCTTTCGGTGTGCCAAAACTTATGAAATATAAAAATTAATATTATAATTCCCAATGGGATGAAAATGGCAGAACTTCATAACGTATCTGCACAGGATGCTATGGCAGGGGCACAGCAGGTTGCTCAACATGGTCCTGTGGTAAAACCTACCGGTATATTTATCCTTGACAGGAGTCTGGGCGGTGGATTGCCAGCAAGGTCGCTAGTCTATTTTTCAGCAGATGCTAGGTCGATGTCCGAGGTATTTCTCTATCAGTTCACCCAGGCACGCAAGA
>CAZQWP010000150.1:0-4279 GCA_964597005.1 uncultured Methanosarcinales archaeon
TTAGAAACCACAACCCGGGTACTTTAAGGTACCTGACCTTTATTTAAGACGTCCTCAACATAAGCACGCAGTACTTCAGCAACACTCCATGCCTGGGATATACATCCCCTTGGAGCATGTGGATAATCTCCATCAAATATCTCGGATATGGAGCCGATACCACCCTCATGGAGATGCGCATCAAATTCCAGTAGGAGCATTTGTGCATGTTCCCTGCACTTTTGCGAATAGTTATTCACTTTTGTATATGCAGAAACATAAGGTCCAATAAGCCATGGCCAGACGGTTCCATTATGATATGCAATGTCGCGTGATACCGCATCACCTACGTATCGCTTTTTGTAACAAGGGTTATCCTTTGACAGTGTCCGCAGTCCCACAGGGGTCAGAAGGTCGTGCTCAATCTGCCTTACAATGTAAAATTCCCTTTTTCGTGTGAGCATCGTATAGGGTAACGAGACCGCAAGTATCTGGTTCGGTCGAATTGATTGGTCTCGGAATACGATTTCATCTTCATTAACGCAGATGCGATCAAAAAGGCACTTTTCATCTGGATTCCAGAACATCCATGAGAAATTGTGTTTGACGTCATCTGCCATTGCAGCAAAGGAGTGTGCATCTTCATCCAGATGTTCTGCCAGATCAGATGCGGTCTTTAAGGCGTTATACCAAAGCGCATTGACCTCACATGTTTTGCCGTTTCTTGGTGTCACCTCGAAGTCCCCGATCTTTGCATCCATCCAGGTAAGCTGGCCACAGTTTGTTATCAGGTTATCCGAATCCATCCGGATACCAAAATGCGTACCTTGCTTGTAATTACGGATTATATCCTGGACAGCAGGCCACATTTTTTTAACAAAACCCGTATCACCTGTATATGCAAAATAGCGTCCAACCGCGTGTATGAACCACAGTGATGCATCCACAGTGTTGTAATCAGGCTGGAGTTCACTAGAATCTGCAAAACGGTTTGGTATTAGACCATCCCTGCAATTCTCTGCAAAACTTGAGAGTATCTGTGAAGCGTCATCGAACCGTCCTGTGACCAGGGTCAGCCCAGGGAGGGCTATCATAGCATCCCGCCCCCAGTCAGAGAACCAGTGGTATCCGGCGATAATCGATTTTGATCGGGTCGAGGCTCGTTTCACAATAAACGAATCTGCAGCCGATATGAGTTTCAATGCAAAGGTATCTTCAAGTCCCGAGTTCTCTGCAAGTAAGTTCAGCCGCATGACCTCCTGATCATAAAGGTCATCGATGTCATCCATGTCAAGATCAGGTAAATCGTCAGTAGATGCCACAACAAAAACATGGTTCTTACCTTTTTTAAGTTCGATCTCAAAGTATCCGGGATTGTAGCAATCTTCCTGATATGCCTGCCCTCGCATGTGTTCGGTATCATACTCAAAATTGTAGTACCATGTTCCACCTGATACGTACCTGGCATTGGAGTAGATCGATAATGAAATATCCCCATTCTTAAGAATTGTTCCGGATTCACTGGCTTCCTGCAAAAGATCAATATCATTTGATCTCGTAGTATAGTGGAAATTCCGCATGTTGGTTAAAGGATGCAGACGCAGGATGACGTTATCAGTATCATTGGTCACCTTGTAGCTGATGATGGTGGTGTTTTTTTCATGCACCATGAAAATACACCTTTTAATTTTGACATGCCTGATCTCATGGACCGTGGTTGGGAAGGGATCGAGTTTGAATTTCTTGAGATATTCAAAACCATTTGGATACACAGTATTCGGATATTTATGTACTGCAAGTCTATGGAGAACCCCGTCCACCTCTACCTCCTCGTCAAGGGACGAGAGCAGAACAGTTCTGTCTACGGGAGGATTCATTGCTGCAACCAGCAACCCGTGATAGGTTCTGGAATTTGCACCGATGACCGTGGATGAAGCATAACCACCCAGTCCATTGGTTACTATCCACTCTTTCTGTATTCCGGATTCATAATTCGAAAAATCACCAGTTGGAATACCCAATCCGCCCATAATGGAATCTATTCTCCCATTCTATATATATATTCTATTTCAAACGAAACATATTTTACTACTGCAACCAATCTGTTTCATATCATCAAAACGTACCATATTGAGAGTCATTACAATGAAGCATGACCTATTGCATATCCTGAGTGATATTTTCACATCATTCGGTTACAATGTTACCGAATCGTATAGATATGACCTGATTGCCAAAAAAAACGGGTATATAACGTATATTAAATTTGGAAGTAAGCTTGATTATGAAGAGATCCAGAATTTTGTAGATCAGGTTGAAAACGGCAATGGACTTTATGTTGTAAGCCATAAGATGCCAGATGACCTGTATCAGTATGCTAAAGAAATGGGACTTGTTGTATGGGACCGTGATGAACTGGCACTCCAGATCGGCAATGCCGTACTTTCAGACATAGAGGGTCAGACGGACAATTTTGAACCCACGACGGAAACAGTTCAGCAAAGGAAAATAGTGAATCTAAATATCGGAAGAGACGACGATACCCCTGTTTTTGAGACGCTTGAACAACATGAAGCACAGTCCCATATATCGTCTCTGGAAACAAAACAACCAACTGTTCTGGAGCTTCGGAGTGTGCCTTTGAATGTAACTAAAGAGAAGGCAGTTTCCATTGCAAAGCCACATCTTGGTGGTGTAGAGGGCACAGTTCTCAAACTCGTACCGTATTGGAGATATGAATATTCGATTAGTATCGAGAAACAGTACAGGTCCAAGATAGTGGATATTTCAGGTGAAGGTGCCGGCTGCCTAAATGCCTTGAACGGACACACTGAGTTTTATGTAGAGAATATACAGGATCAGATTGCACTCCCTGATGATCTGTATGAGTTGAAACCCCCTGTCATGAAAGAAGAGGACGCTAAAAAGGATCTGATCAAGATGATCACTGAAGAGCACACAAAGGATGTACTCTTCGAGAATATGGTGGGTGATACCATCATTTCCGAACATAGGACCCTCAAACCGATGCCAGAGGACATTAAACTGAGTCTTGATCTGGTGTATCTTCCGATATGGGAGGTAAAAGGACCAAGGAATTCAGTCGAAATAAACGGATACAGTGCAGAGGTGTTGAGCGATCCTGTGGATGATGATGTTGAGTTCATGTAACCGATGCGTGTTCGCATAAGTACGAACGATATGTATACCAACAAACATATATAGCTATGAATGTTTTCGAAACATATTAAATAGCAGTCGACTAATTCAAATAACAAAAGAGGTGAAATCGTGGTAAAAATAACAGATACGGCAGCAGCTGAATTAAAATTATTACTTGAATCAGAAGAAAAAAAGGATCATTCCCTTAGAATATTTGTTGCAGGAATGGGTTGCAGTGGTATTCAATATGGCATGTCTCTTGACACGGAAGTAAATGAAGAAGATGTCACAATTGAGAGCAAGGATATCAAGATCGTCATGACTAATGATCTAGTGGATTCACTTTCCGAAGCAAGCATCGATTATATTGAGAGTTCAGAAGGCAAGGGATTCGTTATAAATAATCCAAATGCAGCAAGTTCCTGCGGTTCATGTGGTGGCACCTGCCATTAAATGAATAAAACAAGTGAATTTCAAGGCTAATTATCAATATAGGTGGTAAAATGTTTCCGGGTATGGGCGGTCGGGGTATGAACCCAGCCAAATTAAAGCAAATGATGAAGCAAATGGGTATCAACCTGCTTGATATCGAAGATGTCGAACAGGTGATCATAAGAACGCCGGACAAGGATATCGTGTTCAATGATGCGAAAGTATCCGTCATGAATGCACAGGGCGTTGATACATATCAGGTAGTTGGAACCCCGGAAGAGATTGCCAGGGAATTGGAGATACCTGATGACGATGTAAGACTCGTTGTTGAGCAGACCGGAGTATCCGAGGATGCTGCCCGTGAAGCCTTGAAAAATGCAAACGGGGACTTGGCAGAAGCGATCCTCTCACTTTCATCATAAATACTTTTTCTGATTATGCCGGTGTGTCAACACATCGGTCATTTTTTAGATTGTATATGTTTTGTAAAAATATGCACTCCAAGTTAATCCGACTTAAGGGAGGATTTTCTTGTCAAAAGGATGAGTAAGCAACGCTTTTGTAACCTTCCTCTGTTGTAAAATACTGAAAAATCTATTCTCATGTCAGGTTTTCCTGTAATTGAAAGTTTAGTTCTTACAGATCGAAAACAAGAAAATCCCCCCTCCGGTCGGATTAACTTGGAGTACATATTTTGGCTCTGTAG
>CAZQWP010000151.1:0-4278 GCA_964597005.1 uncultured Methanosarcinales archaeon
GTATATCCTTATTATCTCCACTTCGAAAGTGCAGCTTCCAGTTCACTGTGGGTTTTTGCATACTCCTCAAGGGTTACACCCCCAAGTGCCGCATCAATAGCCTGGCGGCATGCCGCTGCACCTGCTGTTGTCCCCATTGGATGGGCATGTATCCCGCCGCCGAACTGCATGATGGCATCGTTCCCGAATATCCTGACTAGGTCAGGGATCATGGTAGGCTCAAGGCCGCCTGAAGCAACCGGGAACATGGGTTTTATGTCCCCCCAGTTCTGCTCAAGGACATGCAGAGACTCATTTGCAGGTAGGTGTTCCAGCACACATTCATCCCTGAGCGCCAGCACCTCATCCCTTCCACCGTGCATCTTCCCGACCACAGTTCCTATATGCAGCTGGTCAAGTCCGATAAGACGTGTAAGTTTTGCGAGAACCAGCATGCTCACCCCATGATGCGGATTTCGCGTGATTGCCGAATGCATGCACCTGTGGGCATGGATGGCAAGACCAAGTTCTCCTGTTGCCTCCCGTAATGACTGGAGAGCGGTCCATCCAGCAGGGATAATGTCGATCATCACATACTTCCCGCCAAGTTCACTAATCACCTTTGCCCTCCTGACCATCTCCTCACATGTAGGCGCGGTTATGTTGCACATATACATTTTCTTCTCGCCGATCTCGGCTTCCGCCCTATCCTGTGCTTTCAATGTGAGTTCTGCCCTTTTCTCAAATCGGTTGAATTTCTGGTCTGTGAGGTTTTCGTCATCCTTGACGAGATCGCAGCCGCCTGCAAAGGCCTTGTAGGCAACCTCAGCATGTTGCTGCGACGTCAATCCTACCTTGGGCTTGACAATTGTCCCCACAAGAGGCCTGCCATTTACCCCGAAAAGTTCCCGTACTCCATGCATTCCATACTTCGGACCCCTGAACCCCGCAATGGCGTCCTTTGGAAAAGCAATATCCTCAAACCGCAGGTTATCCAGCAGTTTCATACTGAAGATATTACCGGCTATCGCGCTTAATATCTGGGAAACCGACCCTGTTTCGAAAAGGTCCTGTATGTATGCGATCCTCACGGTCTGCTGTTCTTCGTTCATATAGTACACATGGGGTTTCAGTTCCCCTGCCATCTCCGGGCTGAGTGTGGATATGTCGCTCCACGTATCAATAGAACTCTCACCAGCCATATGATTACATGCAGCCTCAAAACTTACCCCTTCTGCTGGTTCTATATGGTATTCACAGACAAAATCATTATCCTTTGGTCTGTATTCCAGATCGATATAATCTTTTAGCATCTTACTCGTTCCTTGATTATATTAGCATTATATACGTTCAGTTATTCAAATAAGGTTTTTGCATTTGTATCTATTTTGCTATATTCCTGATCCACCTGAAACGTTTGAAAATTCAAATCTGGCAATATTTATATATTAATAAAAACTATATATTAATGAGGGTGTGAGCGGGCTTCTTTTATATACCCCACTCCCACACAAACCCTAACTCTCCAGCCCGCTCACACTGCTCATAATAATTCCCATCCAATAATGGTTTTTTTGTAGTCTGTTATTTCCCCTTCATGGGAGTTTCGCTAAAGGAAAGTTAATCCAGAAATGGCAGACTGTCCTTTTTCCTGTACGCAACTGCCTGACAGACAGCGATCAGTTCATCTTTGTCATTCATAACCCTGATCTCATAGGTGCCGATCCTGTTCGATCTACTGATCTCCTTTGCTTCCGCATATAGGGTGTCCCCTTTAAGAGCCGGTTTGACATAGGTAACGTTCACATTCAAAGCCACAGCAACCGTTCCATGAGAGTTTGAAGCCGCCCCAAACGCTTCGTCGATCAAGGAAAATATTGCTCCACCGTGTCCTGTCTGGAACATGTTCTCTATGTCCTTCGAATAAGCCATTTCCATCAACGAATAACCATAGTCCAGTTTAACCAGTTTCAAGCCAAGTATATTTGCATAGGTTTCGCTTTCAATTTTTTTGGAGATTGCATTAAAAATTGGGTTTTGCATCGACTACTCTCCTTATCCTGATGCTAGGGATAATGAATTCAATTGTATTCAAATTTTTGGTTTCCTTCACAAAATGCAATGAAGTCCATTACTGGTATGCAAATATCTATGTTCCAAACCAGCTAAAAAGTCTAAGATTTGCCACAGAACCACAGGTCACTGAGAAGTTATTTCACAATCTGTTTGACCTTTTAGGCAGCTCTTTTTATCTCAAGTAACAATATTCCCAGAGTGGTATTGGGTTCTGTCATTATGACCAGCAAGGCTTTTGGACCCAGCTGAAGTGGCAACAAGCTTGGAATACTCGAATTCAACAACAAGCCTATCAGGCATCCAATTTCCAATTTCTTTTGTCGCGGCCTCGGCAGCTATAAACATGCTTGCTGACATGGCTGCAAATGTCTGGGTCATAAAATCCGGTTATGTGCTTGAAACCATCAACAAACCATCTCTTGATACGATCACAGCTATCCTGACATCTTTCACTTTTACAAGATCGTGTACCACATCACCAAGAAGTTCGGTAGTTGTTGCCATTTATATCTTTATCATCAATCAATACGTGGAAGCATGCACTTATATTCAACCAATATCAGCCTTTTTTGAATACATCTTTTAATTGGACTTAAGCTTAACGCGCCCTTTGCTAACTTCAAATCCGAATTTCTGCTTTATATAATTTTTTGACAATCCCTGCCCGTGTAGCAGTAGTTCCACCAGATCGTGAGGTTCATCGATGTCCGTACTAAGCAAAAACGAATCATACACTTCCAGCGATTGCGACATTTCCCTGGCAATGTCGCAGTGGGTCATGAAACTTGAGTCATAATATTTGACATAGAAACTGGTAGGATCCCTGATAAACAGGATATTTGTGCCGCCGCCCTTGCCTGGTACGATTACCACATCTTTGTCGGATGCTGTAATCTCCCGTATATGACGAGGGGTTACAAGCGGCAGGTCTGCCATTACAATAAGTACAGGTTCATTGGCACTTTTAAGGTAACCGTTCAGAGCTTCGTTCAGTCCAGGTTTGTCCACGATGACATTTACTTCGATGTCATCTGCAACCGAACCGGCAGAAGTGGTGAGAATATCGATTGCTTCGATCCCGGCTTTCGAGATCGCAGTAACCACGTCTTTTAGCATAAGTTCCACGAACTCCTCACGCTCTTCAAGTTCCAGAACCTGAGAAAGCCGTGATTTTGCGTTTGTTTTTTTATATGGGATTACTGCTCTCATTTTAAACACCATGGTACAGCGTATTTCGCTGTTTTGGAGCTCTCCCCGCGCCACGGACCATCCATTCGAATTCATCAGGTGACATATATTCCCCATGTCCTGCACCTGCGGATTTTGAGATCTTTTCTTCCATAAGGGTGCCGCCAAGGTCGTTGGCACCGCAGTAAAGTGCAAACTGTGCAAGTTTTTTGCCGAGTTTTACCCAGCTTGCCTGAACATTAGCAATGTGGGTGTTAAGGAGCACACGTATCAAAGCATGCATCTGCAGATCTTCCACTCCTGTTGTGGCAAACCTTCCGGACCTTAAGACCTCTTCACCAATCCTGTTATTGTATGGCATGAACGGAAGTGGCACGAATTCCGTAAATCCGCCGGTTTCTTTCTGTATATCCCGGACTATCAGGATGTGATCTATTCGCTCCTCCATGGTCTCAATATGCCCGTACATCATCGTTGCTGTTGTGGGTATACCGGTTTTGTGGGCAAGGCTCACCACATTCTTCCATTCAGCAGTTTTGAGTTTGGAAGGACATATCACTTTTCGTACGCGGTCAGAGAGAATTTCAGCCGCGGTGCCGGGCATTGTACCAAGTCCGCTTTGTTTGAGTTTTTCAAGGGCATCCTTGATTGGAATATTACTCTGGCTGGCTGCATGATACACTTCCATGGGAGAGAATGCATGGATGTGCATATCCGGATATTCTGCCTTTATTGATTCAATGATCTCAAGATAAAAATCAAGGTTCGTATCAGGCAAGAGACCACCCTGAATGCACACTTCAGTCGAACCGGCTTTATCAGCCCAACTCACCTTTTCCATAATCTCGTCAAGTGTCAAAAGGTATCCGTTCTTGTTATCCCTGAATGCACAGAAACCGCAGTTACCAATACAGCGGTTTGTGAAGTTGATGTTCCTGTTAATTACATATGTGACCGTATCGCCGACGGCCTCAGAACGGAGTTCGTCTGCCAGTGAAAAAAGCTCGAAGGGATTAACATTAAGAAGTGACATAG
>CAZQWP010000152.1:0-4246 GCA_964597005.1 uncultured Methanosarcinales archaeon
TGCAACAATAGGAATTATTTTGGAAGTATATGCATGGTTAGTAGCGGCTATTATTGCTACATATGCCGCTTCGATCAGCCTGTTCTATCAAAAAAATTTCGATGAGATTCCAGAATACTACTTCTTTGTAGTTCCATTACTGCTTTTAATAGTGGCAATTTTACAGATATTTGACCATAAACTTCCACTGACTAATCTGGTAGGAATTATCACAGGATTAATGTTCTTTTTATTTTCAGTAAGACTGTATATTCACATGACCGAAGGAGGTGGCTGATATTTTAGTTGAGTCCTTCGGCTGGAAATTAATGGTCATATCGTTTTCAGTTGTGTTGTACATCATGGCAAAATTGAGCAAGCGAATGGGGGAGGCCATGCAGATCAAGCCATACTTTTACCTATACTATGCAGGGATACTGTTTTTTGTGTTTGCTATAGTATATACTCTTGACGTTCGAACTGCAGATGCTGATTTGGCACACATGGTTTCTAATTTACTTCTTGCTATTGGGATGACATTCGGGCTGGTTGCGATGATTAAATATTGGGGTTGGTTAATCAAGGAACTACTATAAGATGATACCATGACTAACTATGTCGCAGATTCTGCGGTTTTTATTATGGGGAATTCTGTTGACAGCTCACTCTTGATCACGGTTCCATCCGTTGTAGGTGAGTTAAAGAGCAGTGAAGCGATTCTGCGTTTTGACCTTGCGCGAGAGAGTGGTGCGCGGGTGGAAATGCCAGAACATGAAATGATGAGTGAAGTCCTCGAAATGGCGAAATATACGCGGGATATAGAAGATTTATCATCCACAGATGTTGATATACTGGCAAAAGCACTGGAATATAAAGAAAGTGCAGTACTTCTTACCGATGATTATGCGGTCCAGAACGTCGCCTCACTTCTGGGCATCGATGTAATGCCGGTTGCGCAAAAAAATATCAGTGACATACTTGTGTGGGAAAAACAATGTGTAGGCTGCAGGAAACGGTTTGATAAGGGGGAGATATGTCCTGTCTGCGGCTCCCTTCTGAAAAAAAGGCGGAAAAGAAAACTATAAGAGTACGGATGTTCTATCTCTAACGAAAGTATTAATAAAGTATTTTCATGAAGCGATTCATCAAACGGGGAAAATATGAAGAACATAGATGATTTGATTCAGAAGGCAGTGGAATTAAAGTCAAGTGGGCTTGTGACCGGACAGATAGCAGATGAGTTGAATGTTTCACGGGAAACGGTTACCTGGCTTTTGACCCGCTCCAAAAAAGAGGTTAGTTTTCCGGCACCAAAGGATATCTCAGTTGACTGGAGCAATATTGGAAAGAGTTCTTTCAGGCTCAGGTATGCTTCCCAGATCCTGTGCGATATGGTATATGAAGTTCTCACTGAGACTGATTCGGAAGTCGATAGCGTTGTTGGGGTAGCATCAAGCGGCGTGCCAATTGCAAGCCTGATGGCCGATGAACTCGGAGCTGAATTTGCAGTTTTTTACTCCCTGAAAGAACACAGTGAGAAAGTCAAGAATAGTGTGGGAACGTTTAGCCGGAATTTTGGCAGCGTACATGACAAGAACTGTGTTATTGTGGACGATGTGATCACATCCGGCTCAACGATTGTGGAAGTTATTGAACGGCTCCGTGAATATGGGGGGAAACCCTTAGCTGCTGTCGTGCTTGTTGATAAGAAAGGTGCTGACATGCTATCAGAGGTACCTGTCAGGTCAATGGTACGTATCGTTCGTCTGGATTGAGGGATAATCTTAACAACAACAATTGGAAGCGTAATTCAGTCCACTTCCACCAATCCTATTTTTTCCGCTAATTTAGAGAGAACTTCTGTGCGCATGCCTTCCACAAACTTTATACTTCCAACAACAAGATGACCTCCGCCGTTGACTCCGGCACCTTTGACCTCATCATGCAGTTCACGCACCATCTGTGGGATGTTCATCTTCACATTCTTTGAGCGGATAACTGCAAAGTCCGGACCATAACCGATGGTTACAACGGGTTTATTTTCAAATTTCTGGCATAACTTGTCATGCACTTCACCTGAGGTTTTTCCTGGTGGTGGGAAGGTAAACTTGTGGGCGTAGTTCTCAACATCCAATACGTTTAGTATTGCACCGTTTTGCAAAGACCGTGACTTGATATTAGGAATGCATGCATTCAGTTGGGCTAAGATCATCTCGTTTGCCTGTTCACATAGGAGTGATACCAGTTTGTTGTGCTTCACCGAATCTCCCATGTTCAGAAGGTCATCGACAATGCCTTTTCCACTACTAAACTTTAACCAGAATGCCTCAAAATCGAGAGCAAGGGCAATGTTCTTTAGCTTCTCAAGTGAATAGGTATCTGATACAAGTTCGATATAGCTACGAGCCTCATCTGCCTCGGAGCGGTCCCCAACTGCCGATATTGCAGGAAGGTGTTTGATCTCGTCTACTACGTTGGGATTGATCATGCGTGCGATTTCGGTACACAGCATACCGGTTGTCACACCGAAATCTCCTCCCACGTGCGCAGGATTTACATGTGCGAGCAAGTACTGGTCAACAACCTCATCCGGATGGTGGTGATCCACTACGACCATATCCATCCCATAGACCTGCGCCTGTTTCATTGCGGGTGTGTCCTCTTCGGTGGAACCATTGTCCACCAGTACTACAAGCGGCATCTTCTGACCATGCCTTGTAACGTCCTCGAGCGCAAAGGAAATGTCTCGCGTTATGTCTGCGAGTTCGTAAAAGGGAGCTTTTGATGGAGCACGTCTGTAAAAATAATACTCTGCATCAACACCGCCCACATTCCGTATCAATGGTAGGATTGCCCGCTCTATGGCAATAGCAGCTGTCATGCCGTCTGCATCCGCATGGTGCCGGAGGATAATCGGTTTTGATTTGATGACCGCTTTCTTGATCTCCTTTGCAACGTCTCTCATAGCAGGTCTTAACTTATCCAGAATCTCACTCTTGACCAGAAATTCCACATCAACCGGTTCAGCCCTTTTATCGATTGCCTGCTCAATGCGCTCCCTGAAAGCTGTCTCTTTAGCAGTAGTGAGCCTTTTCATGCTCGTGGTTTCGAGCTGGAGTCTGTTACCTCTGGAATTCACCTCTCCTGTGACAGATACGATCATATTCATATCAATATGAGGATAAGCCCGTTCACCGGCACGCTCAAAGGAGGCACATGAAACCTGACCCACCTCATCGGATATTGTAAAGATCGTTGGTCCGGTGGTTTGCTTGATCTGGGTCACCTCACCTTCGAACCTGACAACCTTTCCAACCTGCTCTGCAAATTCTGATGATTTTTTGATAGGCAGTTCTTTTTCAAGTTCGACCGTCTGGTATTCATTGATATATTTTGGTACGAGGTCCATATTGCCGTTCGTCTTGATGTCCTTTACCTGAACGATTACCGCATCACCAACTTCTAAGGGGCGGTTAATGTTACTTGTATGGATCAGTCCGCGAACATGAGAATTAAAATCCACGAATGCACCAAAGGATGCCAGACTCTTGACAACTGTGTGGTAGTCATTTCCAACTTCCACTTCATCCAGGTTGCATGAGTCATCAAGGGTATAAACGTGTTGGATTTTACTACATGCCCTGCAGATCTCCTCACCGTCTATAAGTCCGTCAAGGGGGGTCCCACACTGTTTGCACTTATAAAATACGCCTCTCCCTTCGCACACTTTACACGGTTCAGTTATTTTTATTTCTCCACTTCCATCACATTTTTCGCAGACTGCGCCTCTTTGCAGAAAACTGTTCATATCTTTTTCAGATAATTTCATAAGGTCAATTGACTTCGATTTTCCAGAACCCTTGCACTTCGGGCACTTCTCCGTTGATATCACTTTGACGCCTTTGCCGCTGCACTCAGTACATTCTTCACTCATGTTATCATCCATATATTGATTATGTTGCATTTATGCTTTCGTGTACATTCCCTCAATCAATTGGTCAGACCCATAATCCTTTTCACTGTTTTTCTAACAAGAATTAGCTATTTATCTTGAGACTCTCATAATTTTATAGGGTGTTATAATGGTAACCTTAACTCCACCACAAATAGGGAATAATTTCCCAGTATTATCTCGCTCTTGTTCCTCTTTTTACCTATCAAAATTAAAAATAACATTCAATATATAATTTTCATATTCCTTTGATCCAATGTAATATTTTAACTTGTAAGCCGAGAAGTCCCCTTTCGTAAGATAGGGGATGAGAGG
>CAZQWP010000153.1:0-4090 GCA_964597005.1 uncultured Methanosarcinales archaeon
GATGAAACGGCTGCAAATGTCATGATCGGGCCTCCGGATTCAGGTCGAATTCCAGGCTGGATGGGGGAAAAGTGGCCACCTGTGAAATAGCAGCAAAACTATTCCAGTAGCTCCATATCAAATGGCAAGGATCTTTATTTTCAGGTTTGAAAAGAGGTGGATGTAAAGTTTGTAAATTCACTTCAACCCAAGATTTAGCCCAAATATATAGTTACATATTTATATTATGTGATTCATACTTGTATCTAAGTGAGCGGGTACTTTTTTACCCCAATAACCCCCCACTCCCAACCCGCTCACTATACTTTATTTTGACAGTTATGGTATATTGATACCTATATTTCAAAGAGGCGTTATTATCAGGTTTTTGTTTTGTGAATGTCCTCCAACATAACATCAACTATTTTTTTGAATCACAATGCTAAATTTAACATGATGTGGGAAGAAAGACATTTTAAGGATAACATCGTTTTTGTAGAAAAATTGTGTTGATTAAATAGCCGGCTTTGCAACATTTTATACAGAGTGAATATGAACTGAATAATAAGTTCTTTGTATCCAGTGTTTTATAATGATTTTTGCGAAATAGAAACCGAATTTGCTCTATTGATGCAAAGCTGATGGATTGACAAGCAAAGGAGGAATTTAATGAAGATATACAAAACTTATGATGACTTACCCAAGATAAAATTGCCCCATGGAGAGGAGGTGTTTATCAGTGACAGTACCATACGCGACGGTTCCCAGATGCCGGGAATCGTCATGAACAAAGGGCACAAACTCAAAATATATGAGTTTTTGCACGAGATAGGTGTTGAAAAACTGGAGACTTTTGTATTTAACGAACGTGACAGGGCAGCCGTAAAATTGATGCTTGATCGCGGCTATGAATTCCCGGAGGTTACGGGATGGGCACGGGCAGTACCTGCTGATATTGATATGGTCCTGGAGGTGGACGGTATTGAAGAAACCGGCATATTGATGTCGGTGTCAGACTCCCATATTTTTGATAAGATGGGCTTGCCAAGCCGGGAAGCCGCAGAGGAGAAGTACTTAAATGCGCTTCAGTACGCAGTCGACCACGGTCTCAGGACACGTGCGCATATCGAGGACATGACACGGGCAGATAACTACAATTTTGTCTATCCGCTTATTGCAAAGATACTTGAGATCGATCCGGAATGTACGATCCGTCTGTGCGATACGGTGGGTTATGCTTTACCCTTTGTTGGTGTCGATGAACCTTATGGCACTCCGGAAATGGTCAGGTATGTAAAAGCTGAATTGGGTGCAAAGAACATCGAAACGCATGCCCATGACGATTTTGGTTTTGCAGTTGCAAATTCACTTGCAGGATACTGGTATGGTGCCAACTGGTCAAGTGTGACATTTCTGGGTATTGGGGAGAGGGCAGGTAATGCAGAACTGGAAAAACTGCTGGTGTTCCTTGTACAGCGTGTAGAAGGTTATGAAAAATACAACCTTGAATCACTTTCAAGGTTTGCCAGGTTCATGGAAAAAGAGATTGGTATCAGGATTCCGAGAAATAAAGCAGTTGTCGGGAAAAATATCTTTGCACATGAATCCGGTATCCATGCCGCAGGTGTCATCAAGAATCCGTTTACCTATGAACCGTTCCTGCCTGAACTGGTTGGAGGCGAACGGGTGTTTCTGGTAGGTGATTCATCGGGCATCGAAGTGCTGCGCTACAAGGTTCAGGAGACCCTGAATGAATTGATGGATGTTGATGTCACCGTTGAAAAGAATGACCCGCGCCTGCGAGCAATCCAGGAGGATATCCAGAAACTCTATGATCGGGAAAAGCGCGTTTCATGCATCTCGGATGAAGAAATCAGCGCGTATGTTGAAAAATACTTCTTCTTCGAACCTATTGTTAAACATGAGATGCATCATGAGGGCACTTACAACAATGAAGATGTCGATTGAGTAAGTCAAAAAAAACAAAAAGCATGGATATGGGGCACATGCCTCATTTCCACAAAAATATCAGTTTCTTCACGATAATCCGTTATTCCGGATTTACTTGAAAACCAGTCAGATCTAGTCCAATATATCCTTTGTATATCCCACAATCGCGTCTGTCATTTCACTGAGTTTTGCAGTGCCTCCAAGGTCGTAAGTGAGATATTTTCCTTCTGCAATGACGCGTTCTGTTGCTTTGAAGATTGCATCCGATCTATCTTTCTCACCTAGATAATCAAGCATCCATGCCCCTGCAAGGATGGTTGCCACAGGATTTACCTTGTCCATACCCGTGTATTTTGGAGCGGAACCATGGGCAGGTTCGAACATTGCGTAGTTGTCCCCGATATTTGCGGAATAGATGAGCCCGATACTTCCAATAAGTGCCGAACATTCTTCACTTATGATGTCCATGAAGAGGTTCGTTGAGAGAAGCATTTTTTTATTGAAGAGCTGCGGGTTCTTTATCAATTGCTGTGCGATGTTGTCTACGTGGTATTCCCATATTTCTATTTCAGGATAATCCTTTCCAACTTTTTCCACTTCTTCAAGGAAAGTGCCGCATGTTTGCTTGAGGATATTACTTTTGTGGATTGGAACCACAGTGTCATAGTTTCGCCTTTTTGCTTCTGCAAAGGCATATTCTGCGATGTTCTTGCTGGACGTGCGTGTGATTTTCCGGATTGCGATATAGACATCGTCTGTGAGTTTCACTTCCTCGCCAATGTAGAGACCTTCGGTGCCTTCTCTTGCGCAGACAAAATCAACATCTCCCAGTGGTGGGTTCGTGTTCGGAAATGTTTTTATGGGGCGTACGTTTGCATACAGGTTGAATCTCTGCCTGATGGATACGGCAACACTTTTTGGAGAGCCGGCTCCCCCGGGGGTGGTTGTTGGACCTTTGTAACATGCATCGGACTTCTCAAGGATGTCCCATGTTTCATTCGGAACTAGCGAGTTTCCTCCGTGCTGTTCCCACCAGCCGGCACCAGCTTCACACATAATGAATTCAACATCTGTATTGGCAGCATTTACTACTTTTAGCATTGCATCCACAAGCTCCGGGCCAACACCGTCACCTTTTATTACTGCTGCAGTTTTACTCATTTGGTCATCACCAGATGCACTTAACAGGTTTTCTGGTATTAAACCTTCGCCTGAATGACTTTACTGGAACTATTTTTTGTATTTTATGAGGCACCAGTGAGCAATCATATTATTTTGAATGAGGTCAATGTATGGTTGTGATTAACATGTCTGGTACAATCCCAATTACTGATAACCATATGCACATCGACCCAAGAGGGCGGGGTCTGCTGGCAGTTAAGGATTTTAAGAACGCTGGCGGTACGCACATTATTCTGGTGTCAAAACCAAGCTGGACACTGGGTGTTACGGTTACGAGACCGGATGATTACAGGAAGGTGTTCGATGAGACTGTGGAGATTGCACGTCAGATCAATGGGATGGGAGTTGTAGCATTTCTTGTACTTGGCGTTCACCCTGCTGAGATTACAAGGCTTTCCGGTCACATGGAACTTGCACAGTTGATTGATGTTATGAAAGGTGGGCTCGAGCTTGCAACGAGTTATGTCAAAGAGGGACTGGCAGTTGGAATAAAGACCGGCCGTCCTCACTATCCTGTTTCAGAGGAGGTATGGAACGCCTCCAACGAGATAATGGAGTATGGGTTCACACTTGCTTCGGATATTGATTGTGCTGTACAGTTGCATACGGAAAATGTCGGGGAACCAGAGTTGACCGATATCATGGAACGTGCAAAGAGTACGGGTATCAAAACTCATCGAGTTGTTAAGCATTATGCCCCTCCGATGGTGAATGTCTGTGAAACGCTTGGTATTTTTCCGGGTATCCTTGCAGGGAAAGATGCGATCGAGATTGCACTTGGGCAGGGAAGCAGGTTTATGATGGAAACGGATTACATTGATGATCCACAGAGGCCTGGTGCTGTTCTGGGGCCAAAGACCGTACCGAGGAAGACGTTAAAGTTGATGGGACAGTTTGGGGAGGAAGTGTTCTGGAAGGTCCATAAGGAAAATCCCGAGAAGGTGTACGGGATTGAGATCGACATTTAAAAGGTAAAGTT
>CAZQWP010000154.1:0-4076 GCA_964597005.1 uncultured Methanosarcinales archaeon
ACGTCATGCCCCGCAGCTCTGCTGCGGTTGGGTGTGCCATCGCAACGTTTGACTGTATACTAAAAAAACAATTTTTTCATACAACACAATATGATATTTTATCATATGTTTTATGACTTTTCCGACAGTCTCCTCTACTGTGCCTTCGAAACAGTAAAACAGAAGATACTTCCTTTTCCCAATTCACTTTCAGCCCATATTTCCCCGCCCTGCTCCTCTATTAGATGCTTGGCTATGGAAAGTCCAACCCCACTCCCCCCATATTTGCGTGTGGTGGTGGCGTCCACCTGGTAGAATTTATCAAAAATTTTTCCCATATTTTTTTTTGCAATACCGATTCCGGTATCTTTCACACAGACCTTAATAAAACAGTCTGTATGTTGTGCTGTGACCTCTACACTTCCACCTTTTTTGTTGAACTTAACGGCATTGTCTATCAACTTGGTCAGAGCATAAACAAGATGAATCCTATCAGCTTTCACAATGAGGTCATTTTCCAGATCAATTCCAATCTTTACATCGTAACTTTCAGCTTTTGGCATCATATTTTTGACTGATATATCAATGACATCTTCAAGA
This sequence comes from uncultured Methanosarcinales archaeon, assembly GCA_964597005.1. Classification (GTDB taxonomy): domain Archaea; phylum Halobacteriota; class Methanosarcinia; order Methanosarcinales; family Methanosarcinaceae; genus JAFGQV01. The sequence continues at coordinate 580 of CAZQWP010000154.1, forward strand.
TCAATAGTTTCATAACTGAAACTGAATTCCTCCTTTTCACCTATTGAAACTTCCAAAAGGTCATCAATCATCTGGTTCTGGCGATCAAGGGCATTTAATGACTTATTAAGATACTTGATCCTTTCTGCGTGATCTTCTTCATCCATTGCAACTTCAGTGAAACCTCGCATTATGGTCATTGGGGTACGCAGTTCATGCGAGATATTGGAAATGATGTCACTCTTCATCTCATCGATCTTCTTTATCTCGGTTATATCTTTGATCACGGCTACATACTTTCTCTCCCCTTGTATCTCTATATCTCTATGATTAACCATCAGATCTTTGAGACTGCCGTCTTTAGTCACTATTTTTGTTTCATATGCCTTTTCTATCCCTTTTTGAATTTCCTGCCAGCGGATGTTCATGAAAGCTTTATAATCATCTGGAATTAATGTCTGAAAATTTTCACCGATGAGATCACTTTCGTCATAACCACTAATATTCAGTACTGCCTTATTACAAAACTCAAATCTCCCTTCTGAATCCAGAACAAATATTCCGTCGTGGCTTGCTGAAATGATTGTATCGAGATAATCCTTTGTCTCAAGGTCATTTTGACGGTCGATCTCTTTTTCAGTAACCAGGCTCTGAATTTTTTCTGCCATGTTATTAAAGGTTTCTCCCAGTTCCCCGACCTCATCACGTCTTCTCACATAAACCCTTGAATCAAGATTGCCTTTCCCGAAATCTTCTGCACTTTTTTTCAGTTCAAGTAATGGTTTGCATATGATCGATCCTGTGGCAAACGATAGTAAAATACCAATAAACACTAGAGAGGCAGTTATTCCAATCTTATTTCGTATTGATCTACTAACAGTTTCCCTTATACTGGTTTCTGATAGTCCGAGGTGAACTTCCCCGATCCTACCTCCCAGGATCGGCTGGGCGATATCCCTTACATACTCATTTTCGATATCTAAAAGTTTGACAGTTATCTCACCATTTGCAGGATTAACATTTTTTAGAGCCACAGGAAAACCATTCTCAAACGTATGAACTATTACCTCACCATTTTTATCCAGAATAAACACATATGCAATATCATGCTGGGTATTCCTGGTTGATTCAATAAGTTGCTGCAGTCTTATGACATCTTCTGTAAGGATTGGACTAATGCTTCTATCTGTCAAGTAACTGGATATCGTGTACCCTCTTTCCTGAAGTTGGTTGCCCATGGCATTGATTTGATCCGTCTGTATATAATATGCAGTTACACCGCAGACCAATAATAGAATTAATACAACCATTATAACCAATTTCGATTTGATCTTAATGTTTGTGAACGATCCTAAAACAGCATTCAAAGAGCCACACTCCCTGTTACATTCCCTGATTCTACAGCCGATCTCATCCTAAATGTAGAATCATATAATTCCGCATCGACCTGAATAAACATGTCGATATCGAGTTTGCCCAGAATCTCTTCTCCTTTTGGGTCCTTGTGTATTGTCAGGAATATTGTCCTGAGTTCCTCTTTCAATTCCAGGCTCATTTCCGGGTGGACAACCAGAGGTGTTATTCCGTATGGTGGTGATTTTAAGATGATTTTTGTCTTTGCTGTTGTTTCAGGTATTGTTTCGCTTAAGTAATCCCATACCAGTCCATCCACCGATGCACCATCCACGAGATTTCTTGCCACTGCTTCAATGGATGTGTCATGACTGTGGGTATAAGTATAAATGGAAAAGAATGTGTCAGGGGTTTCGTTCATCAATAAAAGTACATAAGCTGGATAATATTTTCCGGTGGTGGACAGTGGGTCGGTGAATGCAAACCGTTTTCCTTTAAGTTCCGCAATGCTTGTAACTTCACTATTAGAGGGAACAATGATATATGAATAATAATATGGTTCGCCATCTACCACTGGGACCACCAGAAGTTCCATCCCGAACTTTTCCTTTCCCTCCATATATTGTCCAGGACCCACAAAGGCAACATCAATGTACCGGGATTCCACCAGTTCGTTAATTTCTAAATAAGTGCTCCTCTGAACAAGTACCACAGGACGACCTGTTCTTTCTGAAACATAATCCAATATCTCCCCGTAATATACCATTGTCTTCTGCGGTGAAATTATGGCAGAGACCCCTATCCTAAGAGGCTGGACATCAATTGTGACATTGCTTGTTACTTCTCTTTCTTCAAGAGAGATTTTCTCTGCCTGCTCGCGTTCAAAGCACCCGCTGCAAGATATCATGATGCTGCATGCAAAGATGATTGAAAAAACAGCGTATGCTTTCTTGAGACATGTTATGCATATACCCCCAAATAACATTGTCCTTTCATCGTTAAAAATTTAACTGCTATACTGTAACCTATTATATAAGAATCCACAAAGTTAATATGACTACAAAACAAATAATGAATTTATGATATTTTGGGGTGCATGATGGTCGGAGATAAAACCCAGGAAATCTTGGAAACATTTAGAAAAAATTTGAAATCGAAACGGACTTTGTTTTTAGCACCAGTTGATAGCATTATCAGCCGAATAATTTATTTATACATCTTTGATGTGCTAAAAAATGAGACCACAAGCACTGTTGTTTGGTTGTGTTTAAAAGAGCAAAGTGAGCAGGTTCTTAAGAAATTTGAAGAATATGGATTGGATGTTGAGGGTTTTAAGAAAAGGATGTGGTTTGTTGATGTGAAGATGCCAGAAGAACCCCAGGAAAATATTCTTTATTGCACATCGCAAACTGATTACACAAAAATGGCATCCCATATAGCAAATCTATTTGCGGACCATTCTGGCTCTCTACTTGTTATTGAAGATATGAACGTCCTGTCGAGTGATAATCTTAAGGTCGTTGAGAGTTTCATACAGATTGTTGAGAAAAAGGTCACTGAAAAGGAAGGTAGCATCGTCTCAACACTTGGAAAAGGGATCTTACCACCCGAAAAAGAAGCTATGATAAAATCTTTTTTCGATGTGGTCATTGATATCACAAGTGGTGAGATGCATACTGAGATTGGTTTAAAGGTCTTTGATATTTATTACGAAATAAAAGAGTCTGGCATATCGTTGAAGTACATCGAGAAAAAGGTCAAACGGGAAAGATTAAAGATCTTGTTTGTGGACGATGAACCTGATATTCCAGAACTTGCAAAAATATCGTTATCTTGTGAACCATATGATCTAATAGCTGCCTATAGCGGTAAACATGCCGTGGAACTAGCACTAAAAGAACTTCCAGATCTTATCTTTCTTGATATCATGATGCCTGATATGGATGGATATGAGGTTGTGGAAGAGTTGAAGAAGAGTAAAGATGCAGTTGATATACCAATCATTATGGTCTCTGCTAAAAGTGAGATTGAGGATAAATTAAAGGGAATGGAACTCGGAATTGATGATTATGTAACCAAGCCCTTTGATATGCGTGAACTGAGTGCAAGAATTAAAATGGTGATGAAGAGATATGGGTGGACTGGCGCTAAATAATAAAAAGATC
>CAZQWP010000155.1:0-4076 GCA_964597005.1 uncultured Methanosarcinales archaeon
TTCCAACTCCCATTAGAGATAGAGTCTCTAACCTCATATATATGTCGAATGCTCTAGTGGTGAAAAAAGAAATGCTGGACGCAATTTCCAAAAACAGAAACCCTGTCAGGTTTCCAGACCGTCATGATTTAATTTTAACCTTTTCAATTATCATATAATCGCCCTCTCCACTTGATATGTATTTGTAAATCCTGATGTTCTCACTCACTCCTCAGCGCATCCACGGTATTCATCCTGGCAGCCTTATTCGCAGGATATACACCGGCGCTCAGTCCTACGATTACAGATACGGTAAATCCTACCACTATTAGTTTCACTGGAAATACAATTGGTAATTTCATTAAGCTCTGTGCACCATAAGCAACCGCAACACCCAATCCAGTACCAAGCAGTCCACCGAACACACTTAAGACTATAGATTCCACAATGAATAGGAACAGGACATTCCAATTTGTGAAACCCAGTGACTTTAAAATACCTATATCGCGGGTACGTTCGGTTACTGTTACCAGCATGATGTTCATGATACCTATTGAGCCTACGATCAATGCGATCAAAGCAACTGAAGTCAGCAGCGCTGCCAGAGTATCAGATATTTGACCCAACACTTCCAGATCCTCTGCCTGGTTCATCATAAAATATGGTTTTGCATCTTCATCATCCATATCACGTGTAGGAACGCCAAAATGACGAGCCAGCCGCCTATCAACTTCCTCATCTGTTTCCTTTATAGTATCCAGGCTGGATGACATGGCAAAGAAAGCTCCATAGTCATTCTCTCCCAGTATCTCATTTAATGTTGCCACTGGAATTAAAATCACATCATCACCAATCCCGGATGGAATAAATGATTCTTTTGATTTTTCAATTACCCCCTTGACCATGAACTTCTTGGTAATAGTATTGCCATCGTTTGTACGAAATGTGATATCAATATAATTTCGGGTGAATATTTTCCTGTCAAATTTATCATACGCTATATCATGGCCGATGACAGTTACATATTTGTCCTTATCATTCAGGAAAGCTCCATCCTCCAGTTCAATATTTGCTATTTCTTTAAAATCTTCAGTAACTCCAAGAACACCAAGATGTTTGGACATAGAATAGTAGGTAATTTCAGCAGATTTTTGCTTATAAGGTGAAATGCCCACTATACCAGGAGTATTATCGATCAGTTTCATTTCATTGGCATGCAAAAGGTCTGGTTCCTTGTCAAATATTACGATATAGTTTGAGCCTGCATTCAAAGACGCGTCTGCAAAATACTGGTTGAAACTGGCTCCTAGTGATACATTAGCAATGACCGCCGCCACACCAATTACAATGCCAAGAGTAGTGAGAACAGACCTCATTTTAGCGCTTCTTATGCTGCCTATTGCAAGATGTATGGACTGTACAAGGTTCACCATTGGCATCATCCCCTATTTATACTGATTCTTACGCTTGAACAATACTGTCCCCATAACCAATGCAAACAAAACACTGCCCAGTACCAACTCATCCCCCTTCTCAGGAATATCATTTATCACTTTGAGGCTCAGTTCATCGACCAGAGTCTCATGCAAGTTCTGACCGTTGCGATAACTAGCTGTCAATGTGAACTCTTGCGGTGTAGAACCATTATTTGTGATAGTTTCGGCTTCGAATTCAATGGTGAACAACTCATCAGGGCTCATGGAACCAATAAAATATTCCACTGGCGAGAACTCTACCCCCTCACTCTGGGGTCTGATACTTACCGACGATAATGTGTTCGGGTGTATATTAACAACATCGAATTCGATGGTCTCCTTTCCATTTTGTAGTGCTAAAGGTTTGGACGGTATGACTCTTACACCGGCTGAATCAACCTTGATAGGAATATCCCATTTGCTGTTATAAGAATGAGAACTCCCGATCACTGAAAGACCCATCAGATGTGTTCCGTCTTTTGCATTGCCATCGACTTCTACATTAAATATAAGTGTAATAGTATCTTCCGGCCCCAGGATACCATTACCTTGATAGGATTCATTTTGTACTATAATGTCATCAGTACTCGACAGGCTTGCAGACTGGACATGGGCATTTGTATCATAGTCCTTGCCATCAAGAGTAATTGTGTTTTGGGTTGCACTGTTCTTTAATACAATGGTTACAATGCCACTGTCACCCGGCATTAGCACTTCAGGCTCGGTTTTAATCTCTTTAAGTTGAATTGTTCCCCTGCTGTCAAGTGTATCTGACCCCACCTTTATGTTAAAAGATTCCTCGAACCAACTTTTTCCTTTGTTGTCTTGGTATCGTATCTTTATTGAGCTTGTGCCGGGTTTAGCATCGCTGTCTACAAACAGATGATACTCGTGTACTGCTGCACTATTAGGTGAAAGAATCCCAATGTTTTTTACCGCGTTCGTTTTTGAATCTAGTGAGAAAGGGTATGATGGGACAAGTTCTATTGAAACATCATCTGCACGGCCATGATCGATATTTTCAATCTTGACCCATACATCGACATACTTTCCTATCTCAGCCGGATAGGGGTCGTATTTTACAATATCCACTTTAAGCGCACCACCAGATGATGCAGAGACTGTGTTTGTGGACAATGCAAAGACTAATGCTAGAATACTCAAATATCTAAAAACGTTATTACATTTCCATTTGTTTGTCATATGTTGTCACCTCTTAATTATTTTCTATCTTGCCGTCTTTTAAGTGTACAACCCTGTCTGCATATCTTGCAACTTCAGGATCGTGTGTGATCATAACAATGGTCCGACCCTGATTGTTGAGGTCGAGAAAAATATTCATTATTTCGACTCCTGTCTTTGAGTCGAGGTTGCCGGTTGGTTCGTCTGCAAGAATTAGTGATGGAGTGTTTATTAACGAGCGTGCAATTGCAACCCTCTGGCATTGCCCCCCTGAAAGCTCAGTTGGTTTGTGATACATTCGCTCATCCAGTCCAACCAATTCAAGAAGTTCTATTGCACGAATACGGGGATTGGTGCTGTTCTTATAGTTGGCATATGTTGGCAGTTCTACATTCTGCAGGGCACTTAGTCTTGGTATCAGGTTAAATTTCTGAAATATAAATCCAATCTCGCATCCGCGAAGTATTGCCAGTTCATTGTCCGTAATTTTTTTTATGTCTTTTCCCATCATGATAATCTGTCCACCCGTGGGTCGGTCTAGGCATCCGATCAAATTCATGAGTGTACTTTTTCCTGAACCAGACGGACCCATGATGGCAAGGAACTCACCTTCTTTTATGGTCATGTTGATATTCTGAAGAATGGGTACTTCGATATTCCCAATCCGGTAACTTTTATTCACGCCGGTGACGTCAATTATTGAATTGCTGTCACCAACAGGCGCTTCATGTTGGTGTGTTTCGTTCATAGTGCATACGCCTCTGTAGATAATTAAACTTGACTATTTTTAGTCAAGTCTAAATTAACATCCGCTCATTTATACTTTTCTATACATCGACTGATTTGGGCATTAGTGGCATAGTGTCAACATATACAGAAGAAACGTAAGCATGAAAAAAGGATCGAATAGCAGAAACAAGCAAAGGATAAAGGTTGCTAAAGTTCATAGAAAAATCAGAAATTAGAGACAGGATTTTGTACATAAAGTAATTCGAGAACTTATCAATGCTGCAATCAACATAGTACAGAAAAGTGCATCACCGCATAAACATGTCATGCTGTTATTTGTCCAATGTAAATATAAAAGTAGTCCCCACATGTGGCGTACTTTCAACGCGTATGGTCCCGCCCTGACCTTCAATAATACTCTTTGTGATCGCAAGGCCGAGTCCACTACCTCCTGCTTTCCGGGTAGAGGTACTATCGATCTGGTAAAATTTATCAAAAATCTTGTCAAGATGGTCAGGTGCAATCCCAATGCCGGTATCCTCAATTCGCATCTCCAGAAAATCATCGAATTCAACGGATGAAATTTCAACATTCCCGCCCGGTGGTGTGAATTTAATGGCATTGTTCAGCAGATTTACAAACACCTGGATCAGTTTATCTTTGTCGGTTCTAACAGATGGCAGGTCTTTTGGCAGATTTACATAAATTGTA
>CAZQWP010000156.1:0-4032 GCA_964597005.1 uncultured Methanosarcinales archaeon
GAAAAAAATCGTATTATGTGAGGGCAGCATCGCTGCCCACACATTTAGCCCTTGATATTGATAGTTGTTTTTTTCATCGGTTCCATGCGCTTGAATATAACCTCAAGAACACCGTTCTTGTAAGTTGCTTCTGCGCTCTTTGGATTAACCTTAACCGGCAATTCTATGTGCTCCGAGTACTTTCGATCATCACGAAATGCCTTCAGATCAACTGCTGAATCGGTTGCATCTAACTTGATGTCCTCTTTCTCAATGCCGGGCACCTCGGCGATCACATGAACACTGTCCTCTGTTTCAAGGACCTCGATCAGCGGTTTTCTCTCGTCAATGTGTATGTCATGTCGAAACTGTTCCGTTTCCTGGTATGGGGGAATATCCCCAAATTCCCTGATCGAAGGCTCCTCCCCAGGCATGTGGGTTACGGAAAACCCATAAACAAAGGGGTGACCCGGTAACTCATCTATGCCGATGTTCTCGATTATGTGGTTAATCATATCTTCGATACCTTCAAAGGAGTCATCACCGAAGATATCTTCAAAGAAACTTTTTCTTCGTCTTTTATCTGCCATAATTTATCTCCTCTATCAATCTTCAGTTTATATAATTTGTTGTGCTCTCATCTTTTAATTTTTTTTCGTTTTTCACGTGATCTTCTTTAGGCACTTCCTTGTCATTAGTCGCATATTTTGTAAACATCTCAGCACTCTGTTCGTATAGCTGCAGTGTGCTTCTGGATGTTGTGGGTTTGACCCGCGATATTGCGGACTTTAAGTGCGATCTGGTTATCTCGATCTCGTCTGCTTTTTTCTGCATCATTTTTTTGCTCATGCCCGGCTTTATAATCTCACGCAGAGCAAGCATCGCTGCCTCCCTGCAAATGGATTCGATGTCGGCACCCACATATCCTTCTGTCATTTTCGCAAGTTCGGAAATATCTATATCATTGGCAAAAGGTTTACCTTTCAGGTGGATTTCAAAAATCTTCTGCCGGCTCTTTGTATCCGGCACTTTGACATAGATCAGGCGGTCGAATCTTCCCGGGCGCAGTAATGCAGGATCAACCATATCCGGGCGGTTGGTTGCGGCAACAACCACAACATCCTTGAGTTCCTCAATTCCATCCATTTCGGTAAGTATCTGGCTGACCACACGCTCGGTGATATGTGAATCCGAGCTTGTGCCTCGCTGTGGGGCTATTGAATCGATTTCATCAAAGAACACGATGGTCGGTGCAGCCTGTTTCGCTTTCCGGAAAGTTTCTCTTACAGCACGTTCTGACTCACCCACATATTTGCTCAGTACCTCAGGTCCTTTTATGCTTATAAAGTTTGCATCGCTTTCGGTTGCAATCGCCTTTGCAAGCATGGTCTTACCTGTGCCCGGCGGACCAAAAAGCATAATCCCCCGCGGAGGTTTGGTGTTGATGGCTTTGAATATCTCAGGGTACTTCAATGGCCACTCCACTGCTTCGATAAGTTCCTGCTTTGCTTTGGTAAGTCCACCGACGTCAGACCATTTTACATGTGCAACTTCAACAATCACTTCCCTCATAGCAGAGGGCTCAATATTCTTGAGCGCTTCATCAAAGTCGGTTTTTTTCACTGTCAACTCATCTATTAATTCCTGCGGAATCTCTTCCTCGATTCTAATTTCCGGAAGCATTCTCCGGAGTGCATGCATTGCTGCTTCCTTACATAGCGACGAAAGGTCTGCACCTACAAAACCATGGGTGACATCTGCAATCTCTCCGAGTTTCACCTTTCTTTCAAGCGGCATTCCACGAGTGTGAACGTATAGTATCTGCAGTCTCCCTCCCTTGTCAGGAATTCCGATCTCAATCTCCCGGTCAAACCTGCCACCGCGCCGCAGGGCTTCATCGATGGAATCCGGGCGGTTCGTTGCAGCGATCACGATCACCTCTCCCCTTGATTTTAGTCCATCCATGAGTGAGAGAAGCTGTGCAACAACCCTTCGTTCCAGTTCTCCTGTGACCTCTTCGCGTTTTGGTGCGATGGAATCTATTTCATCGATGAAGATGATCGATGGTGCATCACGCTGTGCATCATCAAATATTTCCCGCAGTTTCTGTTCGCTTTCACCATAATATTTTGATACGATCTCAGGACCGCTGATGGATACGAAGTTCGCATCAGTCTCATTTGCAACTGCCTTTGCGACCATGGTCTTTCCCGTACCCGACGGACCATGGAGCAGAATTCCTTTTGGCGGTTCAATACCCAGTTTCTGGAACAGTTCAGGGTGCCTTAGTGGCAGTTCGATCATTTCGCGCACAAGTCCGATCTCGCGTTTGAGTCCTCCAATATCTTCGTAGGTTATCTGTTCAAATAGTAGTGTATCTTCTGCGGGCTTGTCCTTTAGTACGATCTGCGTATTGCGTGTAACAATTACGGGTCCAACAGGGGTGGTGGACACCACAACAAACGACATGGGATTGTTAACGGTCTCAATCCTGATTCGCTGGTTGCGGTCAAGAGGTCTGCCCTCAATTATTCTATGAATGTAGCGGGCACCGCCTACAAGACGAACAGGCTGTGTGGGTGCCAGGCTTACTCGCGTCGCTTCCTTTGCAGCTATTCTTTTAATTGTGACCGTTTCATCGATACCCACTTTAGAATTGTTTCTTATGTTACCGTCAATCCGGGTGATATTTTTACCGGCATCGTCGGGGTACCCTGGCCAGACTATAGCATAGGTTTTTTCTTTACTTTTGACCTCGATGATGTCGCCACTGGCAGCACCTATCTTTTGCATCAGTTCTTTGTCAAGTCGGGCAATACCCCTTCCGACATCCCGATGAAACGCTTCAGCTACACGGAGAACGATTTCTTCACTCATTCTTTCTCATCACCTGTTCCACATATTTTCCAATATTGCTGGTTGAGTTTAGTCGTATCTTCTATGAGTTTCTTTTCAGCAAGATTAAATAGATGTCCCCCTAACAAACCCGGATGTACCACGAGATTGTAAGATAGCGATGCCGCAGTTTGTTCATCTTTAATGAGGGTATGAAGTATTTCAGATTCGAGGGGGTCATCTGCAATTTCTTCTATAGCCCTGACACAAACTTCCATAATTCTGGTGTATTTCGCCTGCAATTCCTGTTGCTGGTGTTCAAGTTCTTCCTGCTTTGATTTCAATTCTTCTATTTTATGACACAGTTCCAAAAATATTTTCGATGTGTGTGCGCTTTTGGTTTCAAAAATGTTTTCGTAATACTGTCTCAAATCACGGTGATCTGTATCGACCTGGATGGTATGCATCGATACATTATAGGAATGAGGTGACAACGACACCTCAAGGCGCATGTTATCTGCAATGTTGAAATACTTGCGCCTTTGGTCATCCACATGGGATTTTATGAGTCCTAAATTTTCAAGAAGGCTCAGGTGATTGATGATTGCCTTTGGACCTACTCCAAGACGTCCCGATATCTCGCTGACATAATATGGGCGGTTCGAAAGAAGCTGGAGTATCTTCCTGCGGTTCTCGTTTCCCAGTATGTCAAGCATCTGTGCTGAATCCAAACTTATGACCTCAATTTCATTTTTTTTATGGGAAGTCACTAACCTTTAGCTAATAACCACAGGTTAGTCACTTGTAGTTACTAACTTATAGTTATGTTTAATCCCATATATAATTTTTGGTGGTTGGTTCTGTTGCATTTGCGGGAGGTAAAAAAAAATTGTTTCAGATTACAAATTCTCATATCCATGTGATCTTTTAAATCCACACGGGATATCAACGGTTAAAGGGGCAGTATCCTAACTATTATATGCGTAGAAAATCGAGTTGCTGAACCTTTCTATACAAGTCTATTTCTATCACCGCCCTTCCCCCAAAGTATTTATATATAATTAATCATAATTATCTGAGTGAGGTACCACAAGAATACATCAATGAAAAATTACTACCATCATAACATTACCCTCACTCGTCAATTGAACATGTGAGTACCTCTATCTTTTTTAGTACAGCATTATTTGGTTTTATATATTGAATCTGGATGAGGTC